>JAURXG010000030.1 GCA_030654555.1 Aquabacterium sp. | reverse complement strand
GCACCTGCTCCAGCTCGGGGTCGGCCAGGTAGGCGTTCACGTCCTCGCCGCGCTTGGCGAACAGGTTCTCCAGCGAGGCCAGGTAGCCGATCGGCGCGTCCAGCCAGACGTAGAAATACTTGCCCGGCGCGTCGGGGATCTGGATGCCGACGTAGGGTGCGTCGCGGCTGATGTCCCAGTCGCCCAGGCCCGCCTTGCCGTTCTCGTCGCGCACGAACCACTCGCGCACCTTGTTGGCCACCTCGGGCTGCAGCTTGCCATCCTGCGTCCACTGCTCGAGAAACTCGACGCAGCGCGGATCGCTGAGCTTGAAGAAGAAGTGCTCGCTGGTCTTGAGCACCGGCGTGGCGCCCGACAATGCCGAATACGGGTTCTTCAGGTCGGTGGGGGCGTAGACCGCGCCGCAGCTCTCGCAGTTGTCGCCGTACTGGTCTTTCGTGCCGCACTTCGGGCATTCGCCCTTGATGAAGCGGTCGGGCAGGAACATGCCCTTCTCGGGATCGAAGAACTGCTCGATCGTGCGCGTCTCGATCAGGCCGTTGGCCTTGAGCTTGAGGTAGATCTCTTGCGCCAGGCGGTGGTTCTCGGGCGCGTCGGTGGAGTGCCAGTTGTCGAAGGCGATGTGGAAGCCATCGAGGTACTGCGCCCGGCCGGCGGCGATGTCGGCGACGAACTGCTGCGGCGTCTTGCCGGCCTTCTCGGCGGCGATCATGATCGGCGCGCCGTGGGCGTCGTCGGCACAGACGAAATTGACCTGCGCGCCCATCATGCGCTGCGCCCGCACCCAGGTGTCGGCCTGGATGTATTCCATCATGTGGCCGATGTGGAAGGCCGCGTTGGCGTAGGGCAGGGCGGTGGTGACGAAGAGCTTGCGCGGCATGGGGCCATCCAGGGAAGACAGCCCTCGATTCTAGGGTGCGAGGTCGGCCGGCCGGTGGCAGCCAAGGCCATGCCGGCGGGGGTGTCGCGCCGGCTCCGCTAGACTCGCGCCCACTTCATGTGCCCCGGGTCCACCACCGCGTGCCGCGCCCGGGCTCTCCACCCACCTTGCCGCCCCCGCCCATGACCGCCGTCACCGAAGCCGCCCTGCTGGAAGCCCTGAAGACCGTCGTCGATCCCCATACCGGCCGCGACTTCGTCACCGCCCGCCAGGTGAAGAACCTGAAGATCGACGGCGACGAGGTGGCCTTCGACGTGGAGATGGGCTACCCGGCCAAGAGCCTGTTTGCCGGGCTTCGCCGCCAGTTCGTGGCGGCGGCGCGCACGGTGCCGGGGGTGGGCAACGTCAGCGTCAACGTCGGCAGCAAGATCACCGCGCACGCGGTGCAGCGCGGCGTGCAGCTGCTGCCGGGGGTGAAGAACATCATCGCCGTGGCCTCGGGCAAGGGCGGCGTGGGCAAGAGCACCACCGCGGTGAACCTGGCGCTGGCGCTGGCCGCCGAGGGCGCCACCGTGGGCGTGCTCGACGCCGACATCTACGGTCCCAGCCAGCCGATGATGCTGGGCATCAGCGGCCGGCCCGAGAGCATCGACGGCCAGACCATGGAACCGATGCAGGGCCATGGCCTGCAGGTGGCGTCGATCGGCTTCCTGGTCGATGCCGACCAGGCCATGATCTGGCGCGGCCCGATGGCCACCCAGGCGCTGGACCAGCTGCTGCGCCAGACCAACTGGAAGGACGTGGACTACCTGATCGTCGACATGCCCCCGGGCACCGGCGACATCCAGCTGACGCTGAGCCAGCGCGTGCCGATCACCGGCGCCATCATCGTCACCACGCCGCAGGACATCGCACTGCTCGACGCCAAGAAGGGCTTGAGCATGTTCGAGAAGGTGGGCGTGCCCATCCTCGGCCTGGTCGAGAACATGGCCGTGCATGTGTGCAGCAACTGCGGCCATGTCGAGCACATCTTCGGCGCCGACGGCGGCAAGAAGATGGCCGAGCAGTACAAGCTGGATTACCTGGGCGCGCTGCCGCTGGACATCCACATCCGCGAGCAGGCCGACAGTGGCCGGCCCACCGTGGTGGCCGACC
>JAURXG010000523.1 GCA_030654555.1 Aquabacterium sp. | reverse complement strand
AGCGTCTCGATCGGGTTCAGGCAGGCGTGCAGGTCGGCGATCTCGGCCATCAGCGCTTCGTCGATCGCCAGCCGGCCGGCGGTGTCGACCAGCAGGACGTCGAAGTAGTGGCGCTTGGCATGGTCCAGCGCGGCCAGCGCGATGTCGCGGGGCTTTTGCTCGCCGGTGGACGGGAACCACTCGGCGCCGGCCTGCTTGGTCACCATCTTCAGCTGCTCGATGGCGGCCGGGCGGTAGACGTCGGCCGAAACCGTGAGCACCTTCTTCTTGCGGCGCTCGATCAGGTGCTTGGCCAGCTTGGCGGTGGTGGTGGTCTTGCCCGCGCCCTGCAGGCCGGCCATCAGGATCACCGCGGGCGGCTGGGTGGCCAGGTTGATGTCCGAGACCCCCTCGCCCATGGTCGCGGCGAGCTCCTTGTGCACCACGCCCACCAGCGCCTGGCCGGGGTTGAGCGAGCCGATGACCTCGGTGCCCAGCGCCTTTTCCTTCACCCGGGCGATGAAGTCGCGCACCACGGGCAGGGCCACGTCGGCCTCGAGCAGGGCCATGCGCACTTCGCGCAGCATGTCCTGCACGTTGGCGTCGGTGATGCGGGCCTGGCCACGCATCGTCTTGACGAGGCGTGACAGGCGGTCGGAAAGGGTGGAGGCCATCGGCATGGCGGGCACGCCGTGAGGGGGTGGCCGCGAAAGTACACTGTCCTGGATGATTCTATCGTTCGCCCCCGTTGCAACCCTGGGTACGGCACCGCTGGTGCTGGCGCTGGTCGCCATGGTCGCTTACGGCGTGGCCGCGCTGCCGGCCAATGCCGAGTCGCGGCTGCCGGCGCCGGCCCTGGTGGCGGGCTGGTTGCTGCATGCGCTGCTGCTGGCCCTGGACATCGGCGGCTGGGGCCGCGGCGAGCCCGGCGCGCGCCTGGGATTCGGCCCGGTGCTGTCGCTCACCGTGTGGTTGGTGCTGGCCGTGCACACGGTGGAAAGCCGCTTCGTGCCGCTGCCCGGCGTGCGGCGTGTGCTGGCGCTCAACGGCGCGCTGGTGGTGCTGCTGGCCTGGGCCTTCCCGGGCGAGGTGAAACCGGCACTCAACGCCTGGGCCCCGGTGCACTGGGTGCTAGGCGTGGCCTCGTATGCGCTGTTCGGCGCGGCGGTGCTGCATGCCACGATGCTGGACGCCGCCGAGCGCCGCCTGCGCCTGCCCGGCAGCGCCGCGCAAGGGCCGATGCGCGGGCCGATGGGCCTGCCGCTGCTGCGCCTGGAGCGGCTGACCTTCCGCTTCGTCGAGGTCGGCTTCGTGGTGTTGACGGGGGCGGTGCTGCTGGGTCTGGCCACGTCGACGCAGTGGCAATGGAACCACAAGACGGTGTTCTCGCTGCTGGGCTGGGCGGTGTTTGCCGCCTTGCTGGCCGGGCGGCATTGGCGCGGCTGGCGCGGCGTGCGCGCCACGCGGTGGCTGTATGGCGGTGCCTTGCTGCTGCTGCTGGGTTATGTGGGTTCGCGCTTCGTCTTCGAGGTGCTGCTGGGCCGTGGCAGCGTCTGAGTGCGCCGCTGACCGGATGACACGGGATCGTTTGTGAAATACCTGCTGGTCTTGCTGGTGGTGGCCATTGGCCTGTGGACCCTGGTCTCGCGCCTGCGCGGCCCCGACCGCGGCGCGTCCGGCGAAGCGCCGCGCAAGTCCGG
Source organism: Aquabacterium sp. (assembly GCA_030654555.1). Classification (GTDB taxonomy): domain Bacteria; phylum Pseudomonadota; class Gammaproteobacteria; order Burkholderiales; family Burkholderiaceae_C; genus Pseudaquabacterium. Next base: position 2,501 of record JAURXG010000523.1, on the reverse strand, counting down.
CGCCGCCAAGCCGGTGGAGATGGTGCAGTGCGCCCATTGCGGGCTGCACCTGGCCGCCACCGATGCGGTGGCCGAGGGCTCGCGCCTGTATTGCAGCGACGCTCATCGGCGGCTGGGCCCCGTGTCCAAGCCACCGGCATGAGCCCGCGGTGACCGGCAAGCCGAACCGCCGCCAGGCCGATCGCCGCAGCAACGACCGCCGTCAGGGCGACCGGCGCCGGCCACCGCAAAGCACCAACGACGACAGCTGGCTCAGCGCCTGGGGCGATGCGGCCCACAGCCGCCACGGCAGCCGCAGCGGCGAAGCCTCTTCGCTGTTCGACACCGATCCCGACAGCACCGGCGACAGCCGCTTCATCGCCCGCCAGGCGGCACGGCTGGTGTCGAGCGATGGTGCGGCGCTGCCGCGCATCCTGCGCACCTATGTCACCGCGCGGGCGCTGTTGTCGATGGCGCTGGTGCTGGCGCCCTGGCTGGCCTCGATGACCGGCGGCAAGGTGCCGGTGGTGCTGATGATCGTGTGCCTGGCCTATGCCAGCCAGGCGGTGTCGCTGTGGGTGCTGCATGGCGCCAACGACGACCGCGCGATGCCCGATCACCTGCTGCCGCGCCAATGGCTGTGGACCATCGGCGTGGACCTGCTGGCCTTCTCGTCGCTGCGCTTCATCGACCCGGCCGCGCAGCTGAACTACACCGCGCTGCTGGTGCTGCCGGTGCTGATGTCGGGCGTGCTCACCCGGCGCCTGGTGGCGCTGGCCACCGCCGCGGGCCTGTCGCTGCTGCTGATGGCGGGCGCCTGGCCGATGGCCGGCGAGGGCGGCGACCTGCTGCTGCAGTTGTCGCAGGCGGGGCTGACGGGCGCCGGCCTGTTCCTCATCGCGCTGCTGGCCAGCGAGCTGTCGCAGCGCCTGGCCCGCGAGGAGCGCGCCGCGCGCAGCAGCCTGGAGCTGGCGCGCCAGCAGACGCTGCTCAACCGCCTGGTGATCGAGGAGATGGCCGAGGGCGTGCTGGTGGTCGACCGGCGTGGCCGCGTGCGCGCCATCAACCCGGCGGCGCGGGCGCTGTTCGGATCGGTGGGCCAGGGCATGGCGCTGCCCAGTCCGCTGCTCGACGAGCCGATGCTCGCCGGCGTGCACCAGGCCGTGCAGCGGGCCTATGTGGAAGGCAGCTGGCCGGCCTCGGCGCGCGAGCTGTCGATCACGCTGGACGATGGCGAGCAGCGTTTGCTGCAGGTGCGCGCGCGCTTCACGCGGCGCAGCGGCATCGGCGCCGACGACACGCCGCCCGAAGACATCTGCGTGCTGTTTCTCGAGGACATGCGCGCGGTGCAGGCCCGCGCGCGTCAGGACAAGCTGGCCGCGATGGGCCGGGTGTCGGCGGGCATCGCGCACGAGATCCGCAACCCGCTGGCCGCCATCTCGCAGGCCAATGCGCTGCTGCTCGAGGACGCGCTGCTGCCGCAGCAGCGCCGCCTCTCGCGCATGGTGGCCGACAACGTCGAGCGCCTCAAGCGCATCGTCGACGACGTGCTGGCGGTGGCGCCGGGCGCGGTCACGCCGACCGGCACCATCGACGCCAGGGCCGAGGTGGCGCAGGTGTGCGACGACTGGCGCGCCGGCGCCTTGCCCGAGCTGCGCGCGGCCGAGCGGCTGGTGTGCGAGCTGCCTGCGGGCACGCTGCCGGTGCACTTCGATGCCGACCACCTGCGCCGGGTGCTCGTCAACCTGCTCGACAACGCGGGCCGCCACGCCGGCCCTGCCCCGGGTGCGGTGCAGCTGCAGCTGGCGGTCGGCGCGACGGCCGGCACGGTGCGCCTGTCGGTGGCCAGCGACGGCGAGCCGATACCGCCCGACGTGGAACGCCATCTGTTCGAGCCCTTCTTCTCCACCCGCAGCCGGGGCAGCGGCCTCGGCCTGTATATTTGCCGCGAGCTGTGCGAGCGCCATGGCGCCAGCATCGACTTCAGACTCGCGCCTCCCGGCACGCGGCATCGCAACGTCTTCGTGGTGGTGATGCGCGCGGCCGATGCCGCCTGAACGCTCCGAACCCGCCTGCAACCCTGCCTGCAACCCCGCCGCCGTGCGCACACGATGACCTCGACCTTCAGCCTGCTGGTGGTGGATGACGAGCCCGACCTGCGCACCCTGTACGAGCTGACGTTGCTGCGCGAAGGCTACGACGTCGACAGCGCCGGCTCGGTGGAGGAAGCCTGGTCGCGGCTGGGCGAGCGCAGCTACAACGCGGTGATCACCGACATGCGCCTGCCCGACGGCAACGGGCTAGACCTTCTGCGCCGGCTGGATGCCGCCCAGCGCGCCGAGAAGACCATCGTCATCACCGCCTATGGCTCGGCCGAAAACGCGGTCGAGGCGCTGAAGGCGGGTGCCTTCGACTATTTGACCAAGCCGGTCGACCTGCGGCAGTTCCGCAGCGTGGTGGCGTCGGCGCTGGGCCGTGCCCCGGTGGCCGAGGCCGCGCCGGCCGCACGCCCGCCGGGGGCC
>JAURXG010000520.1 GCA_030654555.1 Aquabacterium sp. | reverse complement strand
CCGGTTAGGTCCAGCTCTAAGATCGACTGCTCGGCGTCCTCGGCCGTGCCCACCACCAGGATGTCGCGATCCTACAGCACGTATACCCAGCGCGCCAGGTAGCTCACCATCAAGTAGGGCACGGTCTCGGCCGCGCCGCTGGCCACCTTGGCCACCGTGGCGTTCAGGCCCACGGCGTGGTCCTTGGGCGCCACCACCGCATGCGCGCCGGCACCATCGGCCACGCGCAGGCAGGCGCCCAGGTTGTGCGGATCGGTCACGCCATCGAGCACCAGCACCAGCGGCGCGCCGGTGACGGCATCGAGCACGTCATCGAGCGAATGCACGGTGGCCAGCGGCGTGACGCGCGCCACCACGCCCTGGTGGCGCGGGCTGCCGGCCAGCCGGATCAGGCGCTGGTCGTCGCTGTCGACCAGCTTGGCGCCGGCGGCCTGGGCGCGCTCGACGAACTGGCGCATGCGGGCATCGCGGCGGGTGGCGTCGACATGGATCTCGACAACGGATTCGGGTGCGGTCTTCAGCCGCACGGTCACGGCGTGGAAGCCGAACAGGACTTTGGTGCTCATCGGCGCATGGTAGCTGCCCGCCGGCCGCACCATCGGGCCGCCGGCGATTCGTTCAGCGGCCGAGCGCCTGAATCGCCGTCAGCGCACCGATCAGCAGCGGCTGGTGCAGCATGTAGACCAACAGGGGCCAGCGCCCCAGCATGGCCAGCGGCCGCAGCCGGGCTGGCAACGGTGCAGCCAGCGCGGCACGCCGGTGCGCCAGCAACCATTGGCCGGCCGCCATGCCCCACAGCATCACGCCCAGCCAGGGCAGCAGCGGCACGAAATCCTCGGTGACCGGCTTGCGGGTGACCAGGCCGACCCAGTTGGTCAGGCGGCTGTCGAAGAACGGGTGCTGCACCGCCATCGGCAAGACCAGCAGCAGCGCACCCAGCGGCCACAGCCCAGCGCGCAAGGGCGCGGCCAGCCGGGCCGCGATCAGCATCAGCGCCATGCCGTGCAGCACGCCGAAGCTGATCCAGCTGCGCGGGAACATCAGCGCCGAGCCCGCCGACACCAGCACCGCGCAGCCGGCCACCTGCGCCCAGCGGCGCCAGAAGCGTGGCCAGCCCATGCCGGCCTGCAGCGCCACCGCCTGGCCCGCACCGGCGCACAGCAGGAAGCCGCTGACGATCAGCGTGCGCTGGGTCGTCCACAGCGCATCGCGGGTGAAGTGCTGCGGCGGCTGCAGCCAGCCGAAATGGTTGAGGTCGAAGGCGAAGTGGAAGGCGACCATCCACACGATGGCCGCACCGCGCAGGGCATCGAGCCGGTCGAACCGTTCACCGGGCTGCAGCCTGGTCATGGCAGCTTCTCGTAGACGTCGGCAAAGGCCTGCCCATCCCACACGTACAGCAGCTGGGCCGCATGCAGGCAGCGGCTGGCCGCCCGCGGCGTGAACAGCCCCACGTTCTGCCCGCGCGGCTGGCGCACGCTGCGGTAGGCCACGCCGGCCGAACCCGCGGCATGCAACTGGGCACCGAGCGCGCGGCCGGCGCTGTAGTCGTCGGGGTCGTAGACGGCGCCGGACACCGCCTCCGGCGGGCGCAGGTCGTGCAGCCTGGCATCCACCGCCACGTGGTACAGCCGCATCGGCAGATGCATCGCCGGCTGGGCCGTGGCCTGCAGGAAGCGGGCATGGTGGTAGCGCGTCTCGGCGATGGCGGTGACCCGGTCGCGTGCCGCATAGAACACGCCGTACCCGCCCGCCGAGAAACGGCTGCCCGAGAGGTTGACATGGGTGAAGGCCGCCATGATCGGCCCGCTGCCCGGGCCGAACAGCCGCTGCTCGCGCGGCACGCGTTCGATCTGGCCCAGCTCGTCGCGCAGGCGCTCGTTGGTCATGGCCTCGAGCGCGTACAGCGCGTCGAAGTCGTCGGCATCGGCCACGCGGTCGTACAGGAACACACTGGGGTAGCGCGTGGGCACGATGCGGCAGGCCTGCGCCCAGCGTACCCGGCGCAGCGCGGGCAGCGCGGGCAGTTGAGCATCATCGGCCGCGCTGCCGGCCACCCTCAAGACCAGCCCCCGCCGCGCACCCCGTCGAGGTAGCGGCGCACGGCGTTCAGGTCGCTCACGTTGCCAGCCAGCATGCACTGCAGCGCCGACCGGCCGCCAAAGGGCACGGCCGTGTTCGGCTGCCGCACCCAGGCATCGGCGGCGGCCGTATCGGGCAGCAGGATCTGCAGGCTCTTGTAGATGCCCAGCAGGTTGGACAGCCGCTCGAGCGTGTCCCGCGGCAGGCGTGCGGTTTCGGGGTGCTTGCGCCAGGCGAAGTAGGTCGACCGCGGCGGCTGGCCCAGCAGGCACAGCTGCTCGTCGACCGTCAATTGCCAAAGCTCGGCGATGCGTGCGAAGGCCCGCAGGCCGGCCGCCGACAGCTGATCCGTCGAGGCGGTCAGTGGCGATGGAAGGGGTTCTCGGAGGATCGACACATTGAATCCAGATCAAGACTTGCAGCCCATCATAATCCTATTCAGGATCGCCGAGAACCCCGCGAGGCGGCCGCACCGCGGCCTCCTAGAATCGAGCCCTTCTGGCCGTAGCTCAACTGGATAGAGCACCAGCCTTCTAAGCTGGGGGTTGTGGGTTCGATCCCCGCCGGCCAGACCATGGAATGCCCGCCGCGCCCATCTGGTGGCCGATCGCGCCGACCACCTGATCTTCCGCTCCAGAACGACGAAGGCCGTGCAATGCACGGCCTTCGTCGTTGGGTTCTTGGTCGGGGTGACACGATTCGAACGTGCGACCCTCTGCTCCCAAAGCAGATGCGCTACCAGGCTGCGCTACACCCCGAAAACGGCAGATTCTATCCCGCGGCCTCGACCGGTGCCGGCAAGGCCAGTTGGCGGGCCACCGCCTCGCACTGGCGGATGTGCTGCTCGCACACGTATTTCAGCGCCGAGAAGGTCAGCGCCGCCGACACCACCTGCCCCGCCACCGGCAGGTATTTGGCGGCCTGCTGGGTGGTCAGGCGCACGCCCACGGCCTTCAGCAGCGCCAGCACCAGCTTGCGCGTGACCACCCGGCCCAGCACCATGCTGCCGCCGGCCGACATCGCCTTGTAGACCACCACCCGGCGGTCGGGTGCCAGGCGCTCGACCTGTTCGGCGCTCAGCCCGAAGGCCGCGCTGATCTCCGGCAGCAGCTTGACCAGCACGCCCACGTCGGTGACCCAGTCGATGCCGGGCAGCGGCACCATGGCCACGCCCGCCGCCAGCAGCGCACGCTGCGTCACGCGCTTGCGGCAGCTGGCCGCCACCCTGGCCAGGGCGTCCGCGGGCTGGCCCGTCATGCCGCGGGCGCCGAGGCCATCACCACCATGCCGTCGGCATCGGCCACCAGCCAGTCGCCCGGGCGCACCGTCACGCCCTGCACCTTCACCGGCACGTCCACCAGGCCGGCGTGGCGGCGCTCGGTGGGCAGGGGCATCAGCGCCAGCGCGCGGATGCCGATGTCGGCCACCGCCAGTTCGGCCACGTCGCGCACGCAGCCATCGACCACCAGGCCCGCCCAGCCGTTGCGCGCGGCCGCAGCGGCCAGGTTGCCGCCGACCAGCGCATGCCGCAGCGAACCACCGCCGTCGACCACCAGCACCCGGCCCAGGCCGGGTGACTCGACCGCCGCCTTCACCGAGGTGTTGTCTTCGTGGCACTTCACGGTGGCCACCGGCCCGGCAAACGCCGCGCGGCCACCGTAGGCGTGGAACACCGGCGGCAATACCCGGAACGCACCGCTGGTGTCGCCCTTGTGGGCGTCGCACAGGTCGCAGGTTGGAATCAGAGTCATGGCAACGCAGTCCGCAAGCCACATGCCCATCGCATGCTGGCCGGATGATAGGCGCGGTGCGCGCCACGACCCTGAGGCGCCTAGAACTCCATCTCGAGCTCGTCGATGGCCTCGGGCTCCAGCAGCGCGGCCGCGGTCCACGCCTGCATCTCGGGCATCGCCAGGATGCGCGCGCACCAGGCCTGGCTGGCGGCATCGGGCACCGCCACGTCGTAGGTGTGCAGGCGGGTGACCACTGGCGCGTACATCGCATCGGCCATCGACCGCTCGCCGAAGAGGTAGGGCCCGCCATAGGTGGCCAGGCACTGCTGCCAGATGGCCAGCACCCGCTGGATGTCGCCCTGCGCGCGGCTCCACACCTTGTAGCCGGGGTAGTGCCCCTTGAGGTTCATCGGCAGCGCCGAACGCAACGAGACGAAACCCGAATGCATCTCGCCGCAGATCGCGCGGCAATGGGCCCGCGCGGCGCGATCATGGGGCAGCAAGCCGGCCTTGGGCCGGATCTCGGCCAGGTACTCGGCGATGGCCAGGGTGTCCCACACCTTGATGCCTTGGTGGCGCAGGCAGGGCACCAGGATCGACGGCGCCAGCAGCAGCATCTCGGCGCGTGCGTCGACGTCGTCGGGGTCGACCATCACCTCCTCGAACTCCAGCCCGGCGAAACGCGCCAGCAGCCAACCGCGCAAGGACCAGGACGAGTAGTTCTTGCTGCTGATCGTGAGGGTGGTCTTGGGCATGGGGTTCTCCGGCGGATGCCGCCAGCCCGCAAGCGCTGTGCCAGCCGCTGCCGATGGCCGACGTGGCCTGCAACTTGCCTGCAGGCAGCGCATGTCGCCGGCCATCCACGGCCCCGGCATCCTGCCGATGCTCTATCACGCCTACCAAACCCAAGTCGACCTGCTCGGCCCGCTGCAGACGGCCGCGCGCACCGCCGCCGGCTGGCTGACCCAGGCCTTGCCCGCGGGCTCGGCCTGGCAGCCGCTGCTGCAGCCGCTGGGCGCCGCCTGGGACGTGTTCTCGCGCCTGCGCCTCACGCACCAACGGCCCGCATGGGGCATCACCTCGGTGCATGTGGGTGACGACGTGGTGCCGGTCGAAGAGCAGGTGGTGCACCGCACACCGTTCGGCAGCCTGGTGCGCTTCGAGCGCGCCGACCTGCCGGCGGCCCACGAGCCACCACGCCCTCGGGTGTTGATCGTGGCGCCGCTGTCGGGGCACTTCGCCACCTTGCTGCTCGACACGGTGCGCACCATGCTGGCCGATCACGATGTCTACATCACCGACTGGCACAACGCGCGCGACGTGCCGCTGCAGCATGGCCGCTTCGGTCTGGACGAGTACGTGCAGCACCTGATCGACTTCCTGGCCGTGCTGGGGCCGCACACGCACCTGCTGGCGGTGTGCCAGCCCTGCGTGCCGGCGCTGGCGGCGGTGGCCCTGATGGCCGCCGACGACCATCCCGCTCAGCCGCGATCGATGACGCTGATGGCGGGTCCTATCGATTGCCGCGTCAACCCCACGCAGGTCAACGCGCTGGCCACCGGCAAGCCGATCGAGTGGTTCGAGCGCAACCTGATCAGCCGGGTGCCCGCCCGCCACCCCGGCGGCGGGCGGCGCGTGTACCCGGGCTTCCTGCAACTCACGGCCTTCATGAGCATGAACCCCCAGCGGCACGCCAAGGCCTTTGCCAACCTGTTCGAGCACCTGGCCACCGGCGAGCACGAGGCCGCCGAGCGCACCTGCGAGTTCTACGACGAGTACTTCGCCGTCAACGACCTGCATGCCGAGTTCTACCTGGAGACGGTGGCCGAGGTCTTCCAGCGTTACGCGCTGGCGCGTGGCGAACTGATGGTCCAAGGCCGCCGCGTCGACCCCGCCGCGATCCGGCGCACCGCGCTGTTCACCGTGGAAGGCGAGCGCGACGACATCTGCTCGATCGGCCAGACGGTGGCCGCCCACGACCTGTGTCCGTCGATCCGGCCCTACATGAAGACCCACCATGTGCAACTGGGCGTGGGCCATTACGGCGTGTTCAGTGGCCGGCGCTGGCAGCAGCAGATCTACCCGCGTGTGCGCGAGATGATCCAGAGCTACCACTGAGGTCCGACCTGCACCGCCGCCCCGATAGGCGGCATCGATCAGCCGGGCCTTGGGTGGCTTTGTTCGGGCCTGCACCGCGCCGGCTTTGCACGACGATGACCACAACATGGTCGAGCACGCGCGCAACGAACTCGTACTGCTGCCTGGTGAACGCCTGGTGCTGTTCCTGGTGCGGCTGGATCGCGCCGCCAGCGTGATCGCGGTCTCGGCGGATCGCTTCCTGGAGGGCCTGCGTGCGGCCAACGACCTGATGTCGTTCTCGGGCCTGTGCCGCGACGAACCGTCGCTCGACGAGCTGTTGCCCTGGGCGGGCAGCGTCTAGCGGAAGAGGACCACACCGCGGCGGGCGCACCATGCAAAACGCCTCGACGATGCGGGGCGTTCAATGGGCCTGCGGAGCAGTCCTGGAGGCGCGACCGGGAGTCGAACCCGGCTAGACGGATTTGCAATCCGTTGCATAACCGCTTTGCTATCGCGCCATGCCGTGCAGTCTGCCAGAACACATTCGTGCTGCTCTGACAAAAACGGGAAGCCGTGGCTTCCCGTTTCGAATTTGGAGCGGGAGACGAGTCTCGAACTCGCGACCTCAACCTTGGCAAGGTTGCGCTCTACCAACTGAGCTACTCCCGCGTGGTCTTTCAACCAGCTTCGCTTTCACCGAAAACAGAACGTTTTGCGATTCAGCGAAGCTAGCATTCTATATGCAGCGCGGCGGCCTTTGCAAGCCCCCGCGCGCACTTTTTTAATGCGGCAAGGCGTCGGTCGTGCCCGACCCACCGGCCACTTCGGGCTTGGGCGGCTCGACCTTGGTCTGCACCGGCTCGTCTTCCGGCAGGGCCGCAGGCATCGCTTCGAGCGCGATCTCCAGCACCCGCTCGATCCAGCGCACCGGCACGATCTCGAGATGGTTCTTCACGTTCTCGGGAATGTCCTGCAGGTCCTTGACGTTCTCTTCCGGGATCAACACCGTCTTGATGCCACCGCGGTGCGCCGCCAACAGCTTTTCCTTCAGGCCGCCGATCGCGGTGATCTCGCCCCGCAGGGTGATCTCGCCGGTCATGGCCACGTCGGCACGCACCGGGATGTTGGTCAGCGCCGAGACGAAGGCGGTGGCCATCGCGGCACCCGCGCTGGGGCCGTCCTTGGGCGTGGCGCCGTCGGGCACGTGGATGTGGATGTCCCGCTTCTCGAACATCTCGTCCCGGACGCCCAGGCGGCGTGAGCGGCTGCGGATCACCGAACGGGCAGCCTCCACCGACTCCTTCATCACGTCGCCCAGCGAACCGGTGCGGATGATGTTGCCCTTGCCGGGCATCACCGCCGCCTCGATGGTCAGCAGATCACCGCCGACCTCGGTCCACGCCAGACCCACCACCTGCCCGACCTGGTTCTTCTTCTCGGCACGGCCGTAGTCGAACTTGCGCACGCCCAGGAAGTCGTTGAGGTTCTCGTCGGTGACGATCACCTTGCCGGTCACCTTCTTGAGCTGGATGCCTTTGACCACCTTGCGGCAAATCTTGGAGAGTTCACGCTCCAGCGAGCGCACACCGGCTTCGCGCGTGTAGTAACGCACGATATCGCGTACCGCCTGCTCCTGAATTTCCAGCTCGGAATCCTTCACGCCGTTGTTCTTGACCTGCTTGGGCAACAGGTAACGCATGGCGATGCTGGTCTTTTCGTCTTCGGTGTAGCCGGACAGCCGTATCACCT
>JAURXG010000246.1 GCA_030654555.1 Aquabacterium sp. | reverse complement strand
CGGCACGCGGTAGACGCCCGCGCTCAGCGCCAGCAGGCCCAGGTCGGCCATCACGCGCCAATGCGCCGGTTGCGCGATGAAGCTGCCCAGGCTGTGCGCCGCGCCGGGCGGCAGCGCGTGCGAGGCGAAGTACAGGTCGATCGCGAACACGCTCATGCCGATGGCGCCGGCCGGCACCAGGCCGATCTCGACATGCCGGCGCGAGAAGCGCTCGCACAGCAGCGAGCCGGTGCCCACCCCCACCGAGAACACCACCAGCAGCAGCGAGGCCACATGCTCGTCGCCGTGCAGCACGTTCTTGGCGAAGGCCGGAAAGTTGGCCAGGAACACCGCGCCGAAGAACCACATCCAGCTGATGCCCAGCAGCGAACGGAAGACCACGATGTTCTGGTGCGCCAGCCGCAGGTTGCGCCAGGTCTCGGAGAACGGGTTCCAGTTGATGGTGAGCCGCGGGTCGGTGGCCGGCGAATGCGGCACGCCCTGTGCCGTCCAGCGCCCCAGCAGGGCCACGCCGAAGCAGGCCAGCGCCACCGCGGTGGCGCCCACCTGCGGCAGGGCGATCAGCAGGCCGCCGGCCAGGCTGCCCAGCAGGATGGCGACGAAGGTGCCCATCTCCACCATGCCGTTGCCGCCGGTCAGCTCACGCTCGTTGAGGTGCTGCGGCAGGTAGGCGAACTTCACCGGCCCGAACAGCGTGGAGTGCAGCCCCATCATGAACACGCAGCCCAGCAGCAGCGCGGCGTTGTGCATGACGAAGCCCAGGCCGGCGGCGGCCATGATGGCGATCTCGAGGTTCTTGACGAAGCGGATCAGCCGCGTCTTCTCCAACTTGTCGGCCAGCTGGCCGCTGGTGGCCGAAAACAGCACGAAGGGCAGGATGAACAGCGCGCCGATCACCAGCCCGGCCATGCCGTCGGGCAGCCAGGGCACCTGCAGCTGGTAGGTCACCATCACGGTGAAGGCGAACTTGAACAGGTTGTCGTTGCCCGCGCCGAGGAACTGCGTCCAGAAGAACGGGCCGAAGCGCCGCTGGCGCAGCAGCGCAAACTGGTTGGGGGGCGCGTCGGCAGGCCCGGTGGCTTGCGCGGCGGTGTGGGCGTTGGGGTGGTCCAAACGGGCTCCCGGTCGAGTGGTGGCGGCTGGGCGGATGCTGGCGAGCAGGTCAGCGCGACGACGTCAGCTGCAGGGCGCCTAGCGTACCGTGATCACCGTGACACCCGGCGCTCTGCGCTGCAGCCCGCCGAACACCGAATCCGCCGTCACCGTCTCGATGTGGTCGGCCGGACGCTGGGCATTCGGATGGTCGTCGAAGGCGCGGTTGAACAGGGTGCCATGCTCGTTGCAGCGAACAGGCAGTGCAATAGGAAGGCACCAAGTAGCGATTAATTTGCTGTTAGGTATCGTCATTCGATACCATGCGTCGATGTCGACGACCCAAACCCTGATCAGCGTGCTGAAAGCCGAGCTGAAGGCGGCCGGCCTGACCTACGCCGCACTGGCGCAGCAGCTGGGCCTGGCCGAGAGCAGCGTCAAGCGCATGTTCGCCCGCGGCGACATGTCGCTGTCACGGGTGGACGATATCTGCCGCGTGCTGCGCATCGACTACGCCGAGCTGTCGCGCAAGGTGGCCGACGCCGCGCCGCAGCGCCTGCTGCTGACGCTGGAACAGGAGGCCGCGGTGGTGGCCGATCGCCGCCTGCTGCTGGTGGCCATCTGCGTGCTGAGCCAGTGGTCGGCCGAGCAGATCGTGGCCACCTACCGGCTGACCGAGGCCGAGTGCGTGGCCTGCCTGGTCCGGCTCGACAAGCTGGGCGTCATCGTGCTGCGCGCCGGCAACCGCTACAGCCTGCAGGTGGCCAAGACGCTGCGCTGGCGACCCGACGGCCCGGTGATGCAGTACTTCCGCACCGAGGTGGTGGGCGACTACTTCGAGGGGGGTTTCGACGGCGAGGGTGAGCTGCTGATGCTGGTGCATGGCCAGATCGGCCGCAGCCTGGCGCTGCAGTTCAACGAGCGGCTGCAACGCGTGGCGCAGGACTTCGCCCAGCAGCACCGCGCCGACCAGACACTGCCCGCCGACCAGAAGCGTGCCTACACCGTGCTGCTGGGCATGCGCTCGTGGCTGTTCGGCGCCTTCCGCGATCTGAAACGTTGCCCCGACGGGCCGACGATGGCGGGCGCAGCGTGAGGGGCGCGCTCAATGCGCGTCCGCCTGCGGGCTGCGGTAGTGGTAGGCATAGGCATCGGCAAAACCCAGCCGGTGGTAGATGGCCCGCGCTGGCGCGTTGTCGGCCTCCACCTGCAGGTAGGCCGTGCGGGCGCCGGCCGCCTGCGCCCGGGCCAGCAACTGGCCGCACAGCCGGCGCGCCAGGCCCTGGCCCCGCGCATCGGGGTGGGTGAAGACGTCGTACAGGCCGACCAGGTCGGCCTCGGCGGCGCTCTGGGCGCAGGCCAGGATGCTGCCGTCCTCGGGCCGGCGCAGCACCCAGCCCTGGTAGGGCACCGGCGAGGCGGCCAGCCGCTGGGCCATCGCCGCGCGCTGGCCGGCGGGTGATCCACGCAAGGCGCCCACGGCTTCGGAGAATTCGGTCGGGTCCAGGCGCTGCAGCTGCAGAGCCGACGGCAGCGGCTCGGCCGCCGCGGGACATGACGGCGCCACCATCACGCGGGTGTCGTCCAGGCGGTGGTGTCCCAGGGCGGCCAGGTGCTGATCCAGGCCCGCCGGGCGGCTGAACGGTGTGAGCCGCAGCACCATCGGCAGGCCGGCTTCGGCAAACACCGCGGCGCACAGCGCCAGCCGCTGCTCGAGCGGCAGGCGGCCGTCGGCCACCGCCTGCACGCAGCGCGCGCGTTTGGCCTTGCCGGGCGAGAAGCGCAGCAACCAGCCATCCACCCAGCGTTGCTGCGGCGGCGCACTGGCGTTGATGCCGGCGTCTTCCACCCGCGACAGCAAGGTCTCAGGCAGGTTGAAGGGATTCATCGTGGGGGCCATCGATCCATTGACGCCGCAAGGCCGGGCGCCTCAGGCACCGAACTGCAGTGAGCCCACCCGCTCGACCAGCTCGCGCGCGAACTCCACATACGCCTGAGCGCCCTTGGACGCGGGGTCGAACACGACACCCGGCTGGCCGTAGCTGGGCGCCTCGGCGAGGCGCACGTTGCGCGGGATCACCGCGTTGAACACCTTGTCGCCGAAGTGGGCCTTCAGCTGCTCGCTCACCTGCTGCTGCAGCGTGATGCGCGGGTCGAACATCACCCGCAGCAGGCCGATGATCTGCAGGTCGCGGTTGAGGTTGGCGTGCACCTGCTTGATGGTGTTGACCAGGTCGGACAGCCCTTCGAGCGCGAAGTACTCGCACTGCATCGGCACGATCACGCCATGCGCGCTGCACAGGCCGTTCAGCGTCAGCAGGCTCAAGGACGGCGGGCAGTCGATCAGCACGAAGTCGTAGGCGCCGGCAGCGTCCGATGCGGCAGCGGCCAGCGCCCGGCGCAAGCGCTCGTTGCGGTGCTCCAGCGCCACCAGTTCCACCTCGGCGCCGGCCAGCTCCCGGTTGGCGCCCAGCACGTCGTAACCACCGGCCTCGGAGCGCTGTCGCGCCTCGGCGATGCCGGCCGACTCGAGCAGCACGTCGTACACCGACAACGGCATCGCCCGCTTGTCGATGCCCGACCCCATGGTGGCATTGCCCTGCGGATCGAGGTCGACCACCAGCACACGCTGCCCCACCCGGGCCAGGCCGGCAGCCAGATTGACGGTGGTGGTCGTCTTGCCGACGCCACCCTTCTGGTTTGCGATGCAGAAAACTTTGGCCATGGGGGAGAGTATCGCCGGTGGTTTTGGACGCTTTCGAGGTGGCTTTGGCGGCTGAGATGGGTGCTGCGATGGAGCTGCCCAAGGCCCATTTTCACCCGCCGGGCACCGCCCTAATGGCGCCGCTCAATCGGACTTGCGGCGCATCCAGACCAGGCAGCGCTGGGCGTCCAGCCCCGGCACTTGCAGATGTTCCACGTGAAACACCTCCACGCCCGGCGGCAGCGCAGCCTGCTCGTCGTCGGGTGGCTTGCCCTTCATCGCCATCCACACCCCCCCCGGCGCCAGCAGATGTGCCGACAGGCGGGTGAAGTCCGACAGCGACGCAAACGCCCGTGAGGTGATCAGGTCATAGCCCGGCGCGGCCGGCTGGCCACCGGCCTCGCCGGCCGGCGCCAACGCCGGCGGTGGCTGGAGGTTCTCGACCCGGGCGTGCAGCGCCTGCAGGTTGGGCAACCGAAGTTCTGCGGCCACTTGCCGGATGAAACTGGCCTTCTTGGCCACCGTGTCGACGCAAGCCACCTGCCAGGCAGGCTCCACCGCCGCCAGCACGACGCCCGGCAAGCCGCCGCCGCTGCCCACATCCAGCAGGCGCAGTGCCCGCGTGGATGCAGCATGACTGGCGCCCGCCCGCGCATCAGCCGAGACCGCCGCGTCGCCCGCAGCCGCCCAGCGGCGCAGCGCGGGCAACACCGCCAGGCAATCCACCAAGTGGTGGCTGAGCATCTGGTCGGGGTCGCGCAGCGCCGTCAGGTTGTAGACCTGGTTCCAGCGTTGCAGCAGCTGCAGGTAGGCCATCAGCCGGTCCAGCACCGATTCGTCGAGCGCCAGGCCCAGCGCGCTTGCCGCTGCCTGCACCTGGGCACGGCGGGTGGCATCGCCCGGCGCCACCCCCGGCTCAGGCCGCATCACGCACCGCGCTGTCGCTGTCGGGTTCAACACCAGCTGCGCCGATGGCTTGGCCGCCGCCCTTGGCGCGGCCCTTCTTCAGGTGCACCAGCAGCAGCGAGATCGCCGCCGGTGTCACGCCCGACAGGCGCGACGCCTGGCCCAGCGTCTCGGGCCGGTAGCGCGCCAGCTTCTGGCGCACCTCGAAACTCAGCGCCTTGACCTGCGCATAGTCCAGATCGGCCGGCAGCTTCAAGTGCTCATAGTGCGCGGCGCGCTCCACATCTTCCACCTGCTTACCGATGTAGCCGGCGTACTTCGTGGCGATCTCCACCTGCTCGATCACCGCATTGGCCAGCACCGGGCCCAGTTCTGCCTGCAGTGTTTCACGTGAAACAAGTTCGCTCGGCGTGGCATCTGGCCGGGCAGCTGCCGTGGCCTTGTTGGCCACCGACGCCACATCCAGCACCGCGTCGTAGCCGATGCCCGGCCGGCGCAGCAGGTCGGTCAGGTTGTATTCACGCTCGATCGCCTTGCCCAGCAGGCGCTCGGCATCGGCCGCCGGCACCACGCCGGGGTGCACCCAGCAGCGCTTGAGCTGCTCGGCCGTGCGCGCCACCGCGTCACGCTTGCGGTTGAACGCGGCCCAGCGGCCGTCGTCCACCAGGCCGACCTGCCGACCCAGCTCGGTCAGCCGCGCATCGGCGTTGTCCTCGCGCAGCTGCAGGCGGAACTCGGCCCGGCTGGTGAACATGCGGTAAGGCTCGCTGACGCCCTTGGTGATCAGGTCGTCGACCAGCACACCCAGGTAGGCCTGGTCGCGGCGCAGCGCCAGCGGATCACGCCCCTGGGCCTGCAGCGCGGCGTTGGCGCCGGCAAACAGCCCCTGTGCCGCCGCCTCTTCGTAGCCGGTGGTGCCATTGATCTGGCCGGCGAAGAACAGCCCGGCGATGGCCTTGGTCTCGAAGCTGGTCTTGAGCTCGCGTGGGTCGAAGTAGTCGTACTCGATGGCGTAGCCCGGACGCAGGATGTGCGCGTTTTCCAGCCCCGGCATCGACTGCACCGCCGCCAGCTGGATGTCGAAGGGCAGCGAGGTCGAGATGCCGTTGGGGTAGAACTCGTGCGTGGTCAGCCCCTCGGGCTCGAGAAAGATCTGGTGGCTGTCCTTGTCGGCAAAGCGGTTGACCTTGTCCTCGATGCTCGGGCAATAGCGCGGCCCCACGCCTTCGATCACGCCGGTGAACATCGGGCTGCGGTCGAAGCCCGAGCGGATGATGTCGTGCGTGCGGGCGTTGGTGTGGGTGATCCAGCAAGGCACCTGGCGCGGGTGCTGCGACACGTCGCCCAGAAAGCTGAACACCGGCACCGGATCGAGGTCACCCGGTTGCTCGGTCAGCTTCGAGAAGTCGATCGAGCGGCCGTCCAGGCGCGGCGGCGTGCCGGTCTTCAGCCGGCCCTGCGGCAGCTTCAACTCCTTCAGCCGTGCCGACAGCGACACCGATGGCGGATCACCCGCCCGGCCCGCACTGTGGTTCTGCAGCCCGATGTGGATGCGGCCATCCAGGAAGGTGCCGGCCGTCAGCACCACCGTGCGGGCGCGAAAGCGGATGCCCGCCTGCGTGACCGCGCCCACCACCCGCTCCACCGTGCCGTCGGTCTCCACCATCAGGTCGTCCACCGCCTGCTGGAACAGCCACAGGTTCGGCTGGTTCTCCAACCGGTGGCGGATCGCCGCCTTGTACAGGATGCGGTCGGCCTGCGCCCGGGTGGCGCGCACCGCGGGGCCCTTGCTGCCGTTGAGGATGCGGAACTGGATGCCCGATTCGTCGGTGGCGGCGGCCATCGCACCGCCCAGCGCATCCACCTCCTTGACCAGATGCCCCTTGCCGATGCCACCGATCGACGGGTTGCAACTCATCTGCCCCAGCGTCTCGATGTTGTGGCTGAGCAGCAGCGTGCGGCAGCCCATGCGTGCGGCGGCCAGCGCCGCTTCGGTGCCGGCATGGCCGCCGCCGACGACGATGACATCGAATGTTTGAGGATGCAGCACGGTGGAGGATCGACGCAGGCAGGCGCCGACAAGCGGTGGGCAGGGCTGCATTGTAAAAACCCTGGCCGGCCTTGGGCAGTGCACGGTGCGATGTCCTTGGGTCGACGATGATGCAGCCCGTGACCACCACCCCGCCACCGCCAGCAACCACCGGCACCACCGCACCCGCCTGCCGGCCGGGCTGTGCCGCCTGCTGCATCGCGCCGTCGATCAGCACGCCCATCCCGGGCATGCCGCTGGGCAAACCTGCGGGCGTGGCCTGCGTGCAACTCGACGCAGCGTCGCGCTGCCGCTTGTTCGGCCGCCCCGAGCGGCCGGCGGTGTGCGGCTCGCTGCAGCCCGCGCCGGACATGTGCGGCAGCAGTCGCGAGCAGGCGATGCGGTGGTTGGCGCGGCTGGAAGCCCAGACGGCGCCCTGACCTGGCGGCACGGCGTCAACCGCTCAAACGCCCCCCTGCCACACCGCCCCTCAGCCCGCCGCAGCCAGCGCGGTGGCCGCTGCTGCGCCGCGTGCATGCCGCGCCTCCCACCAGCGATCGAAGAAATAGTGCGCCACCGTGTTGCACACCGGCTCCACCACGGTGACGGCGCCGGCCACCGCCAGGTTGCCGGTCAGCGCGTAGGTGACGCCGAACGCGATGCCCAGGTGCATCACACCGAAACTTGCCGATTTGGCCATGGCCCACACTCCTGTTGTCATCACACTGGGGTGCATTTTGACTTTGGCTATTGATTACATCAAATCGATAGTATTTATCGGCGCCATACACTGAGGCAACCCACCGCCGTCCCCCGATGACCGCCTCGCCATCCCTGCTGGCCCAACGCCTGCTGCCGCTGTACCCGACGCTGGCCGATCTGCCGGCCACGCTGCGCGACACCACGTTGGCCGAGCATGCACAGGCGCTGCGCGTGCCCGAAGGCCAGCTGCTGTTCGACGAGGGCGCGCCCTGCCGCGGGTTTCCGATGGTGTTGTCGGGCGAGGTGCGGGTGGCGCGTGGCACGCCCAATGGTCGCTCGCTCGAGCTGTACCGGGTGGGACCGGGTGAGCTGTGCGTGGCCTCCACCGCCTGCCTGTTCGGCCGGTCGCTGCTGATGGCCCACGGCATCACCGTGCAGCCGACCGAGCTGGTGGTGCTCTCACCCGTCGCGTTCGAGCGCTGGACCGCGGTCGACGGCTTTCGCCGCTTCGTCTTCGGCATGTTCGCCGATCGCCTGGCCGATCTGATGTCGCTGGCCGAGGCCGTGGCCTTCCAGCGGCTGGACCAGCGCCTGGCCAGCACGCTGCTGGGCCATGGCAGCGTGGTGCACGGCACGCACCAGGCCTTGGCCGACGAACTGGGCACCGTGCGCGAGATCATCACCCGACTGCTCAAGCGCTTCGAGCGCGCCGGCTGGTTGGCCATCGGGCGCGAACGGGTGGAGATCCTCGACGCGGCAGCGTTGCGGGCGCTGGCAGCGGGCACCACCCCGGACGCACCGGCCTAGGTGACCCAGGTCACAGACCGCCCCGCGCCACCCGCGCACAGTACGCCCCATCGGCAAGCCGCCGGTCACCACCAGGAGCACACCCCATGAAACTCAATGTCGGCGGTATCGACCGCATTCTTCGCATCACCGCGGGCCTGGTGCTGATCGGCCTGGCCGCCACCGGCACCGTGGGTGCCTGGGGCTGGATCGGCGTGGTGCCGCTGCTCACCGGCGCGATCGGCTTCTGCCCGGTCTACCCGCTGCTGGGCATGAATACCTGCCCGATAAAGAAGGGTTGAGCGCACCGTCCCCGCGCCGCGCCCAAAGCAAAGGCCCGCTTGCAGCGGGCCTTTTTCATGGTGCGGTGAAAACCATCTGCGGGAACCAGGTCCTGCGTGGCTTGCGCCGCCAAGGCCAGCCGCGCACATGCACGGCCCGCCCCAAGGGGATATCGTTTTACCAGCCGTTGCGGGGCAGCAGGGTGGTGGTCTGGGTTTGGTGGGTGGCTTGCATGAGGCTTCTCCTAGGGTTTGAAGTTAGGCGCCTGTCCCAGCGCTTGTGAAGTATTTCACCAGCGCCCTCCACCATGCGGTACTGTCAACTCTTACAGGGGATGCAACGCCCCAACGTTGCCCGCGCGCAGTTCAGCTGATCAGCCCCAGCCGCAAGGCCTTGAGAACCGCTTGGTGCTTGCTCGCGCAGTCGAGCTTGTGCATGGCGTTGTTGACATGCAGCACCGCGGTGCGCTCGCTGATGCCCAGGATGGCACCCACCTCCCACGCGGTCTTGCCCTCCATCGTCCAGCGCAGGGCCTCCAGTTCACGCGGGGTGAGCGAAGGCCGGTCGCCCATCGTCGCCGCCGGCGACAGCACCCGCATCGCGGCGTCCTGCGCATGCACCGCGAACAGCTGCAGATCGGCCACCAGCCGCGTCAGCTCGCCGCCATCGGAGGGCAGCGGCTGGTCGCGCTCAACGCCCATGGCGAAGTGGCGGCCCTCAGGCAGATGCAAGGCCATCGCGATGCCGGTGCGGTAGCCGAAGCGGGCCTGCTCTTCCCAGAGCTCACCCAGCCCCTGGCTGGTGTAGGTGGCCTGATCCCAGATGATGGGCACCGAGTGCTTGCGGCAATGCTGCATCACCGGATCGCGCCGCATGCTGGGCACGTCGTTGATGGCCTCGGCATAACCTTCGGGCGCGTTGTCGATCGACACGAACTCCGAGCGGCCGACCGAATAGTCCATCACCGCCATCGCCGACACGGTATTGAAGCCGAGGCTTTGCGTGAAGCGCACGACTTCCTGGCGGAAGTCGTCGCGACTGCCCGCCTGAAGAATCGAAGTGAATCCACCTTGCAGCATGCCAACGGATCAGCGTCTGTCGGCCTCCGTGCACCCGCCCTGCAAGGGTTTACATGTTTTCATTTGATGACGGTTGCCGAAAACTTGGCGACCTATCTGTAACTATCACGGTGATGTCCATGAACTCCACGCTCCAACAATGCCCTCCCTGGACTTTGCATGCCTGGCCGACATTATTGTGGCAGGTTGGAAAACAAATCCCGTTGCGCATGCATCACCTGGGTACACAAATTATCAATCCTGGCGACGCCATGTTCCGCACCGTGGGCCAAACCATCTGGGCCTGGCATGGCGACGAGGGTGACGTGGGCCTGGCCTGGGACTGGGTGCAACTGACCCGCGGCGTGGTGGCGATGGCCGATCCGATGGCGGTGGTGACCAACCTGCGGCTGGTGGGCCACGAGGGCGAGGCGCTGACGGCCTTCGAGTCGGCGCGCCACATCAACTGCATCGTGCATGGCCTGCCCTGGCAACACGAGGTGGAGCGCGCGCTCTGCGGCACCGTCTGCGTGGCCGCGCCCAGCCCGGCCAACCAGGCCGCCTTCGGCACGCTGGCAGCGCATGCGGCGCCGGTGGCGGCCAGCCTGCTGCAGTAGCCGGCTCACTTCAGGGCCGCGGCGCGCAGCTGCCGCGCCACGTAGGCCAGGCACAGCGCGCTGCCCGCCAGCGCCACCGCCAGCGGCAGCGCCAGGTCGGCCGCGCCCAGCGCCTCGCCCTCGAGCACCCGCTGCATCAGCGTGATCTGCGCCAGCGCCGGCGTCCACAGGTGCCAGGGCTGCTCGCCGCCCTGGTTGAAGGCGGTGACCATCGGCAGCAGCGACACCGCCAGCACCACCACGGTGGTATTGGCCTGCGCCTCCTTGAAGCTCCTGCAGCGGATGGCCACCGCCATCAGCAGCGCCGACAGCAGCGCGGCCAGCGGCAGCAGCAGCGCCAGGAACTGCAGCGCCTCGGACCAGCCGAACTGGAACATCGCCGACAGCGTCTCGCTGCGCAGCAGCCATTGCCCGGGCAGGAAGCTGAAGCACGACAGCACCGCCACGCCCATGCCCACGCTGGCCACCGCGCCCCACTTGCCCAGCACCAGCGCCACCCGCGGCACCGGCGTCATCAGCAGCGGCTCCAACGAGCCGCGTTCGCGCTCGCCGGCGGTGGTGTCCAGCGCCGCATGCAGCGCGCCGTAGAGCACGGCCATCAGCACGAAGAACGGCAGCAGCCGGGTGAACTGCGCCGCGCGGGCGCGTGGATCGGCCAGGTCGTGCTCGTCGACGGCCACCGGCTGCAGCAACGCCGGCCCGACGCCGCGCATCACCAGGCGCAGGCTGGCCTGCTCCTGACTGAAGCCCTGCAGCAGCCGCGACACGCTGCTGGCGCTGCCCTGGGCACGCTGGTTGGCGCTGGCGGTGACCAGCACCAGCCGCGGCACCAGGCCCTCGGCCAGGTCGCGCTCGAACCCGGCCGGCACCACCAGCACCGCATGGCCGAAGCTGCGCTTGACCAGCGCGGCCTCGTGGTCGGCCGGCGCCGGGTGGATCTGCCAGGCCTGGCGCTCGATGTAGTTGCGCAGCGTGGGCGCGGCCTCCAGCCCCACCGCGTACAGCTCGCGCGCCTCGGCGCGCGCCTCGAAATCGGCCACCAGCGCCGACAGCGCCACCAGCAGCAGCGGCCCGATGGCCACCGACGACAGCAGCACCATCAGCAGCGTGCGGCGATCGCGCAGCGCGTCGATCAGCTCCTTGCGGAAGACCTGCCAGGCGGCGGCCAGGCTGGCACCACGGCTCGGCGCCTTCATGCGGCCCCGCCCAAGGCCGCGCGGTCCGCTGCAGCGCCAAACGCCAGCTGCACGAAGCAGGCCTCGAAATCCGCGTGGCCGGTGCGCGCCAGCAACTGCGGCACGCTGCCCTCGGCCACCGTGCGGCCGCCGGCGACCACCACCACCTGGTCGCACAGCCGCTCCACCTCCTGCATGATGTGGGTGGAAAAGACGATGCACTTGCGCTGCTCGTCGCGCAAGCGGCGCAGCGCCTCGCGCAGGCTGCGCGTGGCCAGCACGTCCAGGCCGTTGGTGGGTTCGTCCAGGATGATGTGCGACGGGTCGTGCACCAGCGCGCGCGCCAAGGCGGTCTTCATGCGCTCGCCCTGGCTGAAGCCTTCGGTGCGGCGGTCCATCAGCGGCTGCATCTCCAGCATGCCGGCCAGCAGCGTGGCGCGTGCCTCGGCCGCGCCGCGGCTCAGGCCATGCAGCCGGCCGTAGTAGACGATGTTCTCGCGCGCCGTCAGCCGCGGATACAGCCCGCGGGCGTCCGACAGCACGCCCAGCCGGGCCTGCGCGGCCTGCGGCTGGCGCGCCACGTCGATGCCATCCACGGTGATGCGCCCGGCATCGGGCACCACCAGCCCGGCGATCATGCGCAGCGTGGTGGTCTTGCCGGCGCCGTTGGGGCCCAGCAAGCCGGTGATGCAGCCATCGGCCGCGGTGAAGCTGACCGACTGCACCGCCGCCACCTCCCGCCGCGCACGCCCGCGGCCCTGCACGAAGCGCTTGGCCAGGCCCTGCACCTCGATCATCGCGACGCCCCCGGCGCGGGCAGCACCACCACGCCACCCGGCGGCACAAAGGCCGGTGGCCGCGGCACCGCGGCGGCGCAGTCGG
>JAURXG010000506.1 GCA_030654555.1 Aquabacterium sp. | reverse complement strand
CTCGAGGATGCGTTCCTTGACCTTGTCGAGGCCGTAGTGGTCTTCGTTGAGCACTTCCTCGGCGAGCGGCAGGTCGTGCTTGACCTTGCTCTTCTTCGACCAGGGCAGACCGATCAGCGTGTCGATGAAGTTGCGCACCACGGTGGCTTCGGCCGACATCGGCGACATCAGCTTGAGCTTCTTGAGCTCGCTGTCGGCCTTCTTGCGCGCCTCCTTCGACATCTTGGCGGCCTCGATCTTCTTCTCGAGTTCCTCCAGATCGGCGCCCTCCTCGCCGTCGCCCAGTTCCTTCTGGATGGCCTTGACCTGCTCGTTGAGGTAGTACTCGCGCTGGCTCTTCTCCATCTGGCGCTTGACGCGGCCCCGGATGCGCTTTTCCACCTGCAGGATGTCGACCTCGTGCTCGAGCAGCTCGAGCAGCTTCTCCAGCCGCTTGGCCACCACGAACAGGTCGAGCACCGACTGCTTGGCCTCGAGCTTGAGCGGCAGGTGCGCGGCGATGGTGTCGGCCAGGCGGCCCGGATCGTCGATGCCGGCGATGCTGGTGAGGATCTCGGGAGGGATCTTATTTTTTAGCTTGACGTTCTGGTCGAACTGCTGCGTCACGGCGCGGCGCAGGGCCTCGACCTCGGGCGACAGCTCACCGGCCGGCTGCACCGGCACCACCTCGGCGGTGAAATGCTCGGCGGTGTCGTGGATGGCCTTGGTCTCGGCGCGCTGCACGCCCTCGACCAGCACCTTCACGGTGCCGTCGGGCAGCTTGAGCATCTGCAGGATGCTGGAGACGCAGCCGATCTCGAACATGTCCTCGGGCTTGGGCTCGTCCTTGCCGGCGGCCTTCTGGGCCACCAGCATGATCTGGCGGCCCGCTTCCATCGCCGCCTCGAGCGCCTTGATGGACTTGGGACGGCCGACGAACAACGGGATGACCATGTGCGGAAACACGACCACGTCGCGCAGCGGCAGCAGCGGCAGCGTGATCGGATCGGCGGGAAGTACTGGATGTCCAGACATGGGAAACCTCTCTTTCTCAGACCGAGTTGGGGTCTGAGCAGGCGAATGCAAGGGCGGGAACGAGCGGGTGGCTTTCGCCGCGCGGGGCGGGGATTTGCCGGGCGCCTGACGGGGTGATCAGGCGCTCGCCTTCTGCTCGCGGTAGACCAGCAGGGGCTTGGCGCCCTCTTCGACAATGTGCTCGTCGATCACCACCTTGGCCACGCCGTCCATCGTGGGCAGGTCGAACATGGTGTCGATCAGCGCGTTCTCCATGATCGAGCGCAGGCCGCGCGCACCGGTCTTGCGCTTGAGCGCCTTGCGCGCGATGGCCGCCAGTGCCGACGGCCGGATCTCGAGCTCGACCCCGTCCATCGCGAACAGCTTCTGGTACTGCTTGGCCAGCGCGTTGCGCGGCTCGGTCAGGATCTGGATCATTGCCGACTCGGTCAGCTCGCCGAGGGTGGCGACCACCGGCAGGCGGCCCACCAGTTCGGGGATCAGACCGAACTTGATCAGGTCTTCGGGCTCGGCTTCCTTGAAGATCTCGGCGGCACGCTTCTCGGTCTTGCTGTGCACGCTGGCGCCGAAGCCGATGCCGGACTTCTCGGTGCGGTTCTGGATGACTTTTTCCAGCCCATCGAAGGCGCCGCCGCAGATGAACAGGATG
>JAURXG010000485.1 GCA_030654555.1 Aquabacterium sp. | reverse complement strand
CAAGCCGCAAGCGCAGTGGCGTGCCGGCATGACCACCGACAAGCTGATCGCCGAGATGGACAAGGCATTGCAGTTTCCCGGTGTCGCCAACGCCTGGACCATGCCGATCAAGGCGCGCATCGACATGCTGTCGACCGGCATCCGCACGCCGATCGGGATCAAGGTGTTCGGCAAGGACCTGGGCGAGATGGAGAAGCTGGCCCGAGAAATCGAGGCCGTGGTCAAGACGGTGCCGGGAACGACATCCGCCTTCGCGGAACGGCTCACGGGCGCCAGCTACCTCAACATCGAGCCCGACCGCGTGGCCCTGGCGCGCTACGGCCTTTCGGTGGGCGAACTGCTGGACATCATCGGCACGGGCCTGGGCGGCGAGTGGGTCACCACCACCGTGGAGGGCCGCGAACGCTTCGGTGTCACCGTGCGCTACCCGCGCGAGCTGCGCAGCAACCCCGAGCAGATCGAGCGCGAGGTCCTGGTGCCGATCATGGGTGGCGCGATGATTCCGCTGGGCCAGGTGGCCAAGGTGGTGGTGGCACGCGGCACGCCTGGCATCCGCACCGAGAACGCGCTGCTGTCGGCTTACATCTTCGTCGACATCCGGGGCCGTGACATCGGCAGCTACGTCGCCGACGCGCGCAAGGCGGTGGCCGATCAAGTGAAGTTTCCCGCCGGCTACTACATCACCTGGAGCGGCCAGTTCGAGGGCATGGAGCGTGCCGTCGAGAAAATGAAGATCGTCGTGCCGGTGACCCTGCTGCTGATCTTCCTGCTGCTCTACCTGAACTTCCGCCGGCTGCCCGAGACCTTCATCGTGATGCTGTCGGTGCCGTTTGCATTGGTGGGTGGGATATGGCTGATGTGGTGGCTCGACTACAACCTGTCGGTGGCGGTGGCCGTCGGGTTCATCGCACTGGCCGGCGTGGCCGCCGAGACCGGCGTGGTGATGCTGATCTACCTCGACCATGCCTGGGAGGAAGCCAAGGAGCGCTGCCGCCTTGACGGTCGCCTGCCCGGGCCGACCGACCTTTACGGCGCGGTGATGGAAGGTGCCGTCGAACGTGTGCGCCCCAAGATGATGACGGTGGTAGCCATCATGGCCGGCCTGTTGCCCATCCTGTGGGGAACTGGCACCGGCTCCGAGGTCATGAGCCGCATCGCAGCGCCCATGGTGGGTGGCATGGTGTCGAGCACGGTGTTGACGCTGGCGGTGATTCCGGCGATCTATGCGCTGGTCAAA
>JAURXG010000461.1 GCA_030654555.1 Aquabacterium sp. | reverse complement strand
CACGAGCCCTTCGTGATCCCCGAGGCCGCCTACGCCGCCTGGGACGCCAAGCGAGCCGGCGACGCGGCCGAATCGAAGTGGGTCAAGACGTTCGAGAAATACAAGGCCAAGCACCCGGCACTGGCCGCCGAGCTGGCGCGCCGCATGAGCGGCGACCTGCCCGCCGGCTTCGCCCAGGCCGCGGTGGACGCCGCCGTGGCCGCCCACACCAAGGCCGAGACCGTGGCCAGCCGCAAGGCCAGCCAGATCGCGCTGGAAGCCTTCACCGGCGCGCTGCCCGAGCTGCTGGGCGGCTCGGCCGACCTGACCGGCTCGAACCTGACCAACACCAGCCACACGCCGGCGCTGCGCTTCGACGAGGCCGGCACGCCCAACGGCGGACGCCACATCAACTACGGCGTGCGCGAGTTCGGCATGGCCGCCATCATGAACGGCGTGGCGCTGCACGGCGGCTTCATCCCCTACGGCGGCACCTTCCTGACCTTCAGCGACTACAGCCGCAACGCCATCCGCATGGCCGCGCTGATGAAGGCGCGCGTGATCCACGTCTTCACCCACGACAGCATCGGCCTGGGCGAGGACGGCCCCACGCACCAGAGCGTGGAGCACGCCGCCAGCCTGCGGCTGATCCCCGGCCTGGACGTGTGGCGCCCGGCCGACACCGCCGAGACCACGGTGGCCTGGGCCTGCGCCATCCAGAACCGCAGCCGCCCCAGCGCGCTGCTGCTGAGCCGGCAGAACCTGCCGTATGCACCCAAGTCGGGTCTCGACGACATCGCCAAGGGCGGCTACGTGCTGGCCGAGCCCAGCGAGGTGGGCCTGAGCAAGGCGGCGCAGGCGGTGATCATCGCCACCGGCAGCGAGGTGCAGCTGGCGCTGCACGCGCAAGCCGCGCTGGCCCAGCTGAAGATCGCGGTGCGGGTGGTCTCGATGCCCAGCACCAACGTGTTCGACCGCCAGAGCGTGGCCTACAAGGCCGGCGTGCTGCCGGCCAAGCTGCCGCGCATCGCCGTCGAGGCCGGCGTGACCGACGGCTGGTGGAAGTACGGCTGCGCCGCCGTGCTGGGCATCGACAGCTACGGCGAAAGCGCCCCGGCGCCGGCGCTGTTCAAGCATTTCGGCCTGACCGCCGAGGACCTGGCCAACACCGTGCGCCAGGTGCTGGGCAAGTAGGCAGGCAGCCGGCCATGCGGTGCGCGGCGGCGATGGCGGCGGCGGTCCTCGGGCTGGCGCTGGCCGTGCCCGCGGCCGCCCAGCAGGTGACGCTGGAGCCCAGCGCTGCAGTGCTGTGCCTGACGCCGGCTGCGGCCGAGCGCGGCGCGCCCGAGTACCCGTTCGTGGCGTTCAAGCGGGGGCAGACCGGCCGCGTGAAGGTGGCGCTGACCTTCACCACGCCGCAGACCCGGCCCGCCGTCGACGTGGTGCTGCAGGAAGGCGGCGACGAGTTCGTCGACGCGGTGAAGCAGCATGTGCGCGATTTCCGCGTGCCCTGCCACGACGGCGGCGAGACCCCGGTGAAGCTGGTCTTCGACTTCGTCTTCCGCGCGGACGACCGCCAGGTGCATTGGTCGCCGCCGGTCGATGCCGACCACGCGCAGCGCAAGGCGCAGCTGGCTTGTATCGTGCACCAGAGCGGCGAGAAGGCACCGGCCTACCCCCGGGAGGCGCTGCGAAACGAGATGCAGGGTCGGGTGCTGGTCCGGTTGCGCTACGAAGCGCCCGACCAGCCGCCGGTGGCCGAGATCCTGCCGCGCCCGGATGTCGACGCCGGCCCCCGGGCGCAACGGGCGGCCGGGCTGCTGTCGCGGCCCCTCGTGGACTGGGTGGCCGGCTACCGTATGCCCTGCTACCAGGGCAAGCCCCTCACGACGACAGTCACCTTTGTCTATGTGATCGAGGGCAGCGCCTATGGCTTCAAGCCCGGGCTGACCCTGGGCACGCTGCTGCCGCTGGTGCGCGACATTCGCAAGCAGACGCTGGATTTCGATTTCACCCGCATGGGCTGCCCGTTCGACGTGAGCCTGCAATACCGGCGCCCCAGCCTGCTCAACCTGGTGGGCGAAGTCGGCAGCCAAGACCCGGCGCGGCGTCCGTTTCTCGACTGGCTGGCCCGGGCCGACTTCGATCTGCCGAGCGACACCTTGAACTCGATTTACGGCGATACCACCACCTTCGCCGTCCCGTGCCTGAAAATCAAGCTCCAACCCCAGGAACCCGCATGAAGTCCCTTCTCGTTGCACTGGCCCTGTCGGCCACCGCCCTGTCGGCGTCGGCCCAGACCCTGCAAGGCATCCAGGTCGAGCCGGCCAGCGCCAAGCCGGGCGACGAGGTGACGCTCACCGCGCGCTTCGACGTGAGCAGCGGCCAGAACTGCAACGTGCGCATCGAGTACGGCGACGGCGCGCAGCAGAACGTGGCGGTCAACCAGGAGAAGGACGCCACGATGGTGTTCAAGCACCGCTACGACAAGCCCGGCAACTACACCGTGAGCGTGCGCCCGGTGACCAAGCTGCCGGTGCTCAAGTGCCTGGGCGCCGAGCAGAAGGCCAGCGTGGCGGTGGCCGCCGCCGCCGCGCCCGCCGGCATGAAGCGCATGGTCGTGCCGCCCGAAACCCGGCCGCAATGCCCGCCCGGCTGGACGCTGGACGCCAGGAGCGTGGCCAAGAAGAGCGGCGCCTTCACCTGCCGCGCCCAGGCCGGCACCGCCGCGCCCGAGGGCAAGCTGGCCTGCCCGGGTGCGCTGGGCTACTTCGAAAACGCCAAGAAGGGGCAGCTCGGCTGCCGCGAGTGAGCGCCGGCCGCCGCTGACGCCACCCCGCCCCGAATTCCATCACCACTGACTGAACGGAGATTTTCATGACCATCAAGATCGGCATCAACGGCTTCGGCCGCATCGGGCGCATGGTGTTCCGTGCCGCCGTGCAGAACTTTTCCGACATCGAGGTCGTCGGCATCAACGACCTGCTGGAGCCCGACTACCTGGCCTACATGCTGAAGTACGACAGCGTGCACGGCCGCTTCAAGGGCGAGGTGTCGGTGGTCGGCAACACGCTGATCGTCAACGGCAAGAAGATCCGCCTGACCGCAGTCAAGGATCCGGCCGAGCTGAAGTGGAACGAGA
>JAURXG010000450.1 GCA_030654555.1 Aquabacterium sp. | reverse complement strand
CCAGCACCAGCCGCTCGATCAGGAAGGCCACCACCACCATCACCGCCATCGCGCCGACGAACGCCAGGCCGATGGCCAGCAGGTGGTTGTCGAAACCGAACCACTTGGGGAACCACTCCGCGAAGCGCGCCATCGCCAGCGCGGCGAACAGCACCATCGCACCCTGCGCGAAGTTGAAGACGCCCGAGGCCTTGTAGATCAGCACGAAGCCCAGTGCGATCAGCGAATAGAGCATGCCGGCCATCAGGCCGCCGAACAGTGTTTCGAGGAAGAATCCCATGACCGCCGCCTCAGTGTGACGTGCCGAGGTACGCCGAGATCACGTCCTCGTTGTTGCGCACCTCGTCGGGGGTGCCGTCGCCGATCTTCTTGCCGTAGTCCAGCACCACCACGCGGTCGCTGATGTCCATCACCACGCCCATGTCGTGCTCGATCAGCACGATGGTGGTGGCGAACTCGTCGTTCACATCCAGCACGAAGCGGCACATGTCCTGCTTCTCTTCCACGTTCATGCCGGCCATCGGCTCGTCGAGCAACAGCACCTTGGGCTCCATCGCCAGCGCGCGGCCCAGGTCCACGCGCTTCTGCAGGCCGTAGGGCAGGCGGCCCACCGGCGTCTTGCGGTAGGCCTGGATCTCGAGGAAGTCGATGATGTGCTCGACGAAGGCGCGGTGCTCCTCCTCCTCGCGGGCGGCCGGGCCGATGCGCAGCGCCTGCAGGAAGAGGTTGCTCTTCATCTTCAGGTTGCGGCCGGACATGATGTTGTCGATGACATTCATGCCCTTGAACAGCGCCAGGTTCTGGAAGGTGCGCGACACGCCCATCTCGGCCACCTGGCGGCTGCTCATGTGGCTGAAGGTCTGGCCGCGGAAGGTGATGCTGCCCTGCTGCGGCGTGTAGACACCGTTGATGCAGTTCAGCATGCTGCTCTTGCCCGCGCCGTTGGGGCCGATGATGGCGCGGATCTCGTGCTCGCGCACGTCGAAGCTGATGTCGGTCAGCGCCTTCACGCCACCGAAGGCCAGGCTGATGTTCTTGACGTCGAGGATGACGTCGCCGCCGCTGCGGCCGCCGCTTGCTTGCACCATCTCAGGCTGCCTTCTTCATCGCAGGAAAGGTCTTGGCATCGGCGATCTTCAGCGTGGCCGAGACCGAGCCGGTGCGGCCGTCCTCGAACTTCACCGCCGTCTCGATGAACTGCTGGGCCTTGCCGGCGTACAGCGCATCGACCAGCACGCTGTACTTGTCGTTGATGTAGCCGCGCTTGACCTTGCGCGTGCGTGTCATCTCGCCGTCGTCGGCGTCGAGTTCCTTGTGCAGGATCAGGAAGCGCGTGACCTGGCTGCCGGACAGCAGCGCATCTCGGCCTAAGTCGGCGTTCACCTTCTCGACGCACTCGCGGATCAGTTCGTAGACCTCGGGCTTCTGCGCGATGTCGGTATAGCCGGCGTAGCTCAGGTTGCGCTTCTCGGCCCAGTTGCCCACCGCATCGAAGTCGATGTTGATGAAGGCGCAGACGCGCTCGCGCTGATCGCCGAAGGCCACCGCCTCCTTGATGTACGGAAAGAACTTGAGCTTGTTCTCCACGTACTTGGGCGCGAACATCGCGCCGTCGTTGGGGCCGCCGACGATGCGGCCCACGTCCTTGGCGCGGTCGATGATCTTCAGGTGCCCGCTGGCATCGAGGAAGCCGGCGTCGCCGGTGTGGTACCAGCCGTCGGCGGTCAGCACCTCGGCGGTGGCGGCCGGGTTCTTGTAATACTCCTTGAGCAGGCCCGGGCTCTTGACCAGGATCTCGCCCGATGCGGCCAGCTTGATCTCCACACCCTGCACCGGCACGCCCACGGTGTCGGCACGGGCCTCGTGGTCGGGCTGGAGGGAGACGACGACCGCGGTCTCGGTGCTGCCGTAGTGCTGCTTGAGGTTGACGCGGATCGAGCGGTAGAAGGTGATCAGGTCGGGGCCGATGGCCTCGCCGGAGGTGTAGGCCACGCGATCCCGGC
>JAURXG010000448.1 GCA_030654555.1 Aquabacterium sp. | reverse complement strand
ACCCGCCGGCAACTGATCGGCCAGGCCCGGAAAGTCGGGCGAGGTGGTCCAGCGCCGCGGCGCATGCCGCATGTCGTCGCCCAGGAAGCGCACCGAGAACACGCGCCGCCGCTGGCCGGGTTCGACGCCGGCGGCCGCATGCAGTGCCAGCATGTGGAAGGCCACCACGTCGCCCGGCTGCAGCGCCCAGCCGAGCAGGTCGAAGGCGCTGCGGTCGGCCTCGATGTCGGGCAGATCGGCCAGGCTGCCCTCGGGGAACCAGCGCGCCTCGTTGGACATGAAGGTGCGCGGCATGAGCCAGGGCCCGCGGTGCGAGCCGGCGACGAACTCCAGCGTGGCCGCGCGCGAGACCGCATCGACGGGGATCCAGAAGCTGACGTTCTGCCGGCCGTCGACGTTGTAGTAGGGCTGGTCCTGGTGCCAGGGCGTGCGCTGGCGGGTGCCGGCCTCCTTGGTCAGCATGTGGTCGTGGTAGAGCCGCACGCTGCGGCTGCGCATCAACCGGCCGGCGGCCTCGGCCAGCGGGCTGTCGAAGATCACATCGCGGTAGGCCGGGTTGGTCTGCCAGTTGCAGAAGTCCTCGATGAAGAAACCGGGGTCGTCGGGCCGGCTGGCGACGATGGCGCGCGGGCTGGGCTGGGCCAGGTTGGCATCGATGCCTTCGCGCAGGCGCTGCACCTCGGCGGGTGTGAGCAACTGGCGCAGCACCACCGCACCCTGGCGGGCGAAGTCATCGACCAGCGCGGGCGTGACGGTGGCCGCGGCGCGGGCGGCGAGCTCCGGCGGGCGCGGCGGTGGGGTGGACGTCATGGCTGGAACTCTCCTTGCAGCAGGTAGCGCTGGCCGGGGTGTACCAGCCGCGCCAGCGTGATGGTGGCGTCGCGGCTGAAGGTGCGGCGCGTCACCACCAGGCAGGCGGTGCCGACGGCGATGCCCAGCAGCCGGGCCTCGTCGGCGGTGGCGGGCTCGGCTTCGATCGCGTACTGCGCGCGCCACAGCGCGGTGGTGTCGAACAGCACCTGGGTGGGCGTGGTGCGGCTGAAGTCGGCGGCCAGGTAGCCCGGCGAGCAGGCCGGGTTGACGTAGCGGTCTTCCAGCTGCAGCGGCACGCCGTTCTCGTGGTGCACGATCAGCGTGTGGAAGACCTGGGCGCCGGGCGCCAGGCCCAGCTGCTCGGCCAGTGCGGGCGGCGCCTTCTCGCTGCGCTGCAACTGCACCACGGCGTGGTGCTGGTGGCCACGTGCCTCGATCTCCTCGTGCAGGTCGCGGATGGTCAGCGTGGAGGCCACGCGGTGCAGTTGCGCCGCGAAGGTGCCCACGCCTTGCTCGCGCCGCACCAGGCCCTCGGCCTGCAGCTCGCGCAGCGCGCGGTTGACCGTCATGCGGCTGACGCCGAACTGCGCCACCAGCTCGGCCTCGGACGGCATCAGCGCGCCGGCGGGCCACTGTCCAGCCGCCAGGCCGTCCTTCAGGGCTTGCTTGACACGCGCGTACGGCGCCTGATGGGCAGCGGGTGCCGCCGACTCGGACTGGGTAGAAACCATGCATCGATGCTACTTGCGCCAGCTTGTCTAGACAAGTAGGATTCAACCCCAATCGAGCCCCAGCGGCTCGGCGCCTGCACCGTTTGCGCGCACCACCCCACCACGCCGAGGGCCCTGCCATGACCGATCTCTCCGCCGTCCATGCCGTCGTCCGTCCGTCCTCAAAATCGCCTGCCCAGCCGCACCCGGTGCGTGCGCCGCGTGGCACCACGCTCAGCTGCCGCAACTGGCTGATCGAAGCGGCCTACCGCATGCTGCAGAACAACCTCGACCCCGAGGTGGCCGAGAACCCCGATGCGCTGGTGGTCTACGGCGGCATCGGCAAGGCCGCGCGCAACTGGGACTGCTACGAGGCCATCCTCGACAGCCTGCGCCAGCTGGGTGAGGAAGAGACGCTGCTGGTGCAGAGCGGCAAGCCGGTGGGCGTGTTCCGCACCCATGCCGATGCGCCGCGGGTGCTGATTGCCAACAGCAACCTGGTGCCCAAGTGGGCGACCTGGGAGCACTTCAGCGAGCTCGACCGGAAGGGCCTGATGATGTACGGCCAGATGACCGCCGGCAGCTGGATCTACATCGGCAGCCAGGGCATCGTGCAGGGCACCTACGAGACCTTCGTCGAGGCCGGCCGGCAGCACTACGGCGGCAGCTTGCAGGGCAAGTGGATCCTGACCGCCGGCCTGGGCGGCATGGGCGGTGCGCAGCCGTTGGCCGCCACGTTTGCGGGCGCCTGCAGCCTGAACATCGAGTGCCAGCAGAGC
>JAURXG010000447.1 GCA_030654555.1 Aquabacterium sp. | reverse complement strand
GTGGCCTCGGCCAGGCGCTCGACCGGGAAGGCCACGTCCTCGATGATCACCGTGGTGCCGGTGGGCCGCACCGCGCCCACCGCCGGGAAGATGCCCTTGCGCACGTTCCACAGCGCGGCCGATTCGGCGGCGTCGGTGGTGAAACGCAGCGGTGTGGCCAGTGCCGTGCCCTGCAGCGCCTGCGTGATGGCGGCGATCTTCAGGTCCAGCGCAACGGCGGTGGCCGCACGGGTCTCGACCAGCAGCGCGGCGCCGTCGGGCGGCAGCGCACCCAGCGCGGCGGGCATGCCCGGTTGGGCCTGCACCGCGCGCAGCGAAGCGCGGTCCAGCAGTTCCACCGCCACCACCGGCGTGGGCTTGAGCTGCGTGACGGCGCTGCAGGCGGTCTGCAGATGATCGAACAGGATCAGCGCGCTGGCCTTGTGCGCATGCTCCTCGACGGTGAAGTAGCTGATCTCGCTGATGAAGCCCAGCGTGCCTTCGGAGCCGATCATCAGGTGCGACAGGATGTCGACCGGATCATCGTGGTCCAGCAGCGCGTTCAGGCCGTAGCCGGTGGTGTTCTTCAGCCGGTACTTGTGGCGGATGTGCTGGGCCAGCGATGCGTTCTCGCGCGTGCTGCGGCCCAGCTGGTCCAGCGCCGCGTGCAGCGCGGGCCGTGCGGCGGCAAAGGCCGCGCGGCTGGCGGGGTCGCGGGTGTCGAGCAGCGTGCCGTCGGCCAGCACCAGGCGCATGCCGGCCAGGGTGTTGTAGCTGTTCTGCGCCGTGCCGCAGCACATGCCGCTGGCGTTGTTGGCGGCGATGCCGCCGATCATCGCCGCGTCGATCGACGCCGGATCGGGCCCGATCTTGCGGCCGCGCGGTGCCAGTGCGCGGTTGGCCGCCGCGCCGATCACGCCCGGTTGCAGGCGGACGGTGGCCGCATCGTCGCTGATGGCGATGCCGCGCCAGCCGTCGCCCAGCAGCACCAGCACCGAATCGCTGACCGCCTGGCCCGACAGGCTGGTGCCGGCCGCGCGGAAGGTGACCGGCGTGCCCAGCGCTGCGCAGCACTGCAGCACCTGGCGCACCTCGGCCTCGTGCTCGACCACCACCACGATCTGCGGCACCAGCCGGTAGAAGCTGGCGTCGGTGCCCCAGGCCAGCAGGCGCAACGGGTCGGTCACCAGCCGCGCGGCGGGGATGAAGCCGGCAAGCCGGCGCTGCAGCGCGTCGTAGGGGGCGGTCAGCATGGTCGTACTCCCGGGTCGGGCCGCGTCGGCCGGCGCTGTGGCTTCAGTGCACCACCATCAGCGTGAACGGCCACAGGTAGGCCTGCATCGTCACCAGCAGGCCGACCAGGCAGGCCAGCACCAGCGAGTGCACGAAGACGTAGCGCAGGATGTCGCCCTCGTGGTTGAACCAGCGCGTGGCGGTGGAGGCCACGACGATGCTCTGGGCGTCGATCATCTTGCCCATCACGCCGCCCGAGCTGTTGGCCGCGCCCATCAGGTTGGGGCTCAAGCCCAGTTGCTCGGCCGCCACCTTCTGCATGCCGCCGAAGAGCACGTTCGAGGCGGTGTCCGAGCCGGTCATCGCCACGCCGATCCAGCCCATCAGCGTGCCGAAGAAGGGGTAGAACCAGCCGGTGTTGGCAAACGCCAGGCCCAGCGTGGTGTCGGTGCCCGAAAAGCGCGTCAGCGTGCCCAGCGCCAGCATCAGCACGATGGTCAGCAGCGAGTAGCGCACCAGCCACAGCGTGCGCGCGAAGGTCTTGGCGATCTCGCCGGGCTTGTACTTCATCACCAGCGCGCCGACGATGGCCGCCAGCAGGATGCCGGTGCCGGTGGCCGACAGCAGGTTCAGCGTGTAGACCGCGCCTTCGAAGTGCGGCGTGGGCACCACCGGCGGCACCTTCTGGATCAGGTTGTGCAGGCCCTCGATCGGGAACTTGGGCGCGAACAGGCTGTTGAAGAAGTCCTTCACCGGCGGCAGGCCCCAGATGAAGACGAACACGGTGAGGATGGCCCAGGGCGTCCACGCGCGCACCAGGTCGGCCCGGCTGTGCTGCACCACCGGCCGCAGCGGCTTGGCTTCCGATGCGCTGACATCGTGCCCGCGCATCGACGGCGAGGTCCAGATCTGCTTGGGCTTCCACACCCGCAGGAAGCCCACCAGGCAGACCATCGAGACGATGGCCGCGATGATGTCCACCAGCTCCGGGCCGATGAAGTTCGACACCAGGTACTGCGGGATCGCGAAGCTCAGGCCGGTGACCAGGATCGCCGGCCAGATCTCCCACATCGCCTTGCGCCCGGCAAAGGCCCAGATCAGCCAGAACGGCACCAGCAGGCTGAAGAAGGGCAGCTGCCGGCCGATCATCGCGGTGACCTCCATCAGGTCGTAGCCGTGCACCTTGGCCAGCGTGATGACCGGCGTGCCGAGTGCCCCGAAGGCAACGGGCGCGGTGTTGGCGATCAGGCTCAGGCCCGACGCGGCCAGCGGCGAGAAGCCCAGGCCGATCAGGATGCCCGCGGTCACCGCCACCGGCGTGCCGAAGCCCGCCGCGCCCTCGAAGAAGGCGCCGAAGCAGAAGGCGATCAGCAGCAGCTGCAGCCGGCGGTCCTCGGTGATGCCCGACAGCGAATCCTGCAGGATCTTGAAGCTGCCGTTCTGCTCGGCCAGCTGCTGCAGGAAGATGATGTTCAGCACGATCCAGCCGATCGGCAGCAGGCCGGTGAAGCCGCCGTACATCGCCGCGCGGCCGGCCAGCCCGGCCGGCATGCCGTAGGCGAACACCGCCACCGCCACCGCGGCCAGCAGCCCCAGCCCGGCGGCGATGTGCGCCTTGATGTGCAGGAAGCCCAGGCACACCAGCATCACCACCACCGGCACGGCGGCCAGGGCGGTGGAGAGGACCATGTTGCCGAACGGGTCGTAGATTTGCTGCCAGATCATGGCTTGTCTCCTGTCTTGTTGTCGAAGGGTCCACCACGTTCGTGCGCGGTGCCCGCGGGTCAGGCCTTGTTTGCAACCAGGACTCTAGGCAAGCCGGTCCGGGCGTGGTTTGAAGATTCTTCGCGCCGGGCTTGCAGAAAATTCATCCTGGCCCGCGGTGCCGGCTCAGGCCAGCGCGCGTTCCAGCCAGTCGGCAAAGGCCGCGCACTCCCAGCGCTCCAGCGCGCCCTTCTTCCAGCAGATGTAGTGCCGGTGCGGCGAGGCCGCGGTCGACGCCGACAGCCGCACCAGCCGGCCGCTCTGCAACCAGGCATTGCCCAGTTTGGGCCGCACCAGCGCCACGCCGAAGCCGCTGGCCGCCGCGTCGTAGACCAGGCCCATGTCGTTGAACTGCGCGCCCGCCTGCGGCTCGTTGCGCGACAGCCCGCAGTGGTTGAACCAGCTGCCCCAGGGCTCGAGCGGGCTGAGGATCAGGTGGGCGCGGTCGATCTCGGCGGCCGTCGTGAAACCGTCGAAGGGGCCGACGTCGTTGATGAAGCTGGGGCTGCAGCAGGGCGTCACGTCCTCGGCCAGGATCAGCCGGTGCTCGCGGTCGGTGTAGCCGCCGGTGCCGAAGCGCACCTCGAGGTCGGCCTCCTCGGCGGTGACGTCGAGCAGCGGGATCGACACCTGCAGGATCAGCTCGACCTCGGGGAAGGCATTGCGGAACAGCTCCAGCCGTGGCATCACGAAGACGCGGCAGAAGGTGGGCGTGATGGCCACCCGCAGCCGCGTGCGGCCCTTGGCGGACGCACGCGCTGGGGTCTGCTGCAGCGCCGCCAGCCCGGTGCGCACGGCGGGCAGGTAGGCCGCGCCGTCGGCGGTGAGCGTGAAATCGGCGCGGCCGAACAGCTTGAAGCCCAGGTGCGATTCGAGCTGGCGGATGCGGTGGCTGATCGCGCTGGGCGTGACGCACAGCTCGTCGGCCGCCTTGCCGGCGCTGCGCAGCCGCGCCACGGCCTCGAAGGTCAGCAGGCACTGGATCGGCGGGATGTGGTGTGCGGCCATCGTCTGCAGGCGCGGGCCGTCAGTCGGCGATCAACAGGATGTGCAGCCGGCGCGGCCCATGCGCGCCGAGCTGGATGGTCTGCTCGATGTCGGCCGTGCGCGAGGGGCCGGAGATGATGTTCACCGTGCGCGGCATGGGCCGGCCGCTGGCGCGAAGCCGGGCCCACAGGTCCTCGAAGTGCGGCAGCACCTGCGAGAACTGCACCACGACGAGGTGGTTGTCGGGCACGAAGTTCAGCGTGCTCGGCGTGTCGGGCCCCGACAGCGTGACGATGCCGCCCGATTCGGCCACCGCCGCGAAGCAGGGCGTGACGCTGGTTTCATCCTCGCGCCGCGCGGCGCCGTGCAGCACGTCCAGGCCCGGTGGCCAGGCGATGCCGCTCAACGCGCCGGAGACCCGCAGGCGCGGCGCCGCCGGCACCGCGGCGACGAAGCGCGCCACCGCGGCGCCCACCTCGGCCAGCGAGGCCAGCCGCTCGACCGTGGCCGACTTCTCCAGCATCTTGGCGACGAAGCGCTCGACGACGTCGCCTTCGAAGGCCGGGCGGGGCCCGGTGCCGGGCAGCGGGACGATCGGCGTGGTGGCAGGCCCGCTGCGGCCCAGCGACTGGCGGATCTGCGCCAGCACCTGTTCGCGGCCATCGCTGCGGTCGGCGCTCATGGCTTTGCCCCTTGGCGGGCCTTCCAGGCCTGCTGGAAGGTGCCACCCTGCGGCGCCGGCAGGTCGCGGGTGTCGGTCCAGCCGCCGGCCAGCGGCAGCCAGCGCAAGGCACCACGGCGGCGCCCCAGCCGGTGCAGCAGCGGGATGCCGAAGCGCATCAGCGCGTGGTAGAGCGGCGCGCGCTGGGCCACCGCCGCCCAGACCTGCAGCGCCAGGCGGGTGAACCCGGGCGTGAGCCCGGTCGCAAACTGCTGGCGGCGGATCTCGCGCAGCAGGCCGGGCAGCGGAATCTTCACCGGGCACACGCTCTGGCAGCGGCCGTTCAGCGTGCAGGCGTTGGGCAGGTCGTAGGCCTGGTCGATGCCGTTGATCAGCGGCGTCAGCACCGAGCCCATCGGCCCGGGATAGACCCAGCCGTAGGCATGGCCGCCGATGGCGGTGTAAACGGGGCAGTGGTTCAGGCAGGCGCCGCAGCGGATGCAGCGCAGCATCTCGCGGAACGGCCCGCCCAGCATCTTCGAGCGGCCGTTGTCGACCAGCACCACGTGGTACTCCTTCGGGCCATCCAGGTCGTCGGCACGGCGCGGGCCGGTGCTCACCGTGGTGTAGGTCTCGGTCTCCTGGCCGGTGGCGCTGCGCGCTAGCAGGCGCAGGAAGGTCAGCGCATCGTCCAGCGTGGGCACCACGCGCTCGATGCCGGTGGTGACGATGTGCACCCGTGCCAGCGTCTGCGTCAGGTCGCCGTTGCCCTCGTTGGTGACGATGATGCTCGATCCCGTCTCGGCGATCAGGAAGTTGCCGCCGGTGATGCCCACATCGGCCTTGAAGTAGTGCTCGCGCAGCACCTGGCGCGCCTCGTT
>JAURXG010000440.1 GCA_030654555.1 Aquabacterium sp. | reverse complement strand
GCACGATCAGGCCGTGCCAGTGCACGGTGGTCACCTCGTCGAGGTCGTTGTGCACCCGGATGCGGGTGGCCTCGCCGACCCGCAGGCGCAAGGCCGGCCCGAGCAGGGCGCCGTTGTAGCCCAGCGTCGGGGTGTTCACGCCGGCGCGGAACTGGGTGCTGCCGCGTTGCACCCGCAAGCCGAAGGTGCGGGTGCCCGACGCCTCGAGCACGCCCGCGTCCAGCGGCAGGATCGGCAGCGCCTGCACCGTGGCGGACGGGTTGAGTGGTGCGGCCGGAACGCCCATGCCACCATGGCCGGCCTCCGAGCCGCCACCGCAGCCGGCCAAGGGCAGGAGCGGGGCGCAGGCGGCCCCCAGCGTCAGCCGCCGCCGGCGTCGGTCGATCGGTGTCGGGCCTGGGTTCGCTGCGTGGCTCATCGCGTGGCTCCCGTGTCGGTGTCGACCGGACCGGCGGGCTGCTGCGCCGCCTGCGGTTGGGGTTCGCGGGCGAGCTGCCACTGCTTGACCAGCGCGTACAGCGCCGGGATCACGCCCAGCGTCAGCACCGTCGACGAGATCATGCCGCCGACCATCGGCGCGGCGATGCGGCTCATCACCTCCGAGCCGGTGCCGGTGCCCCACAGGATCGGCAGCAGGCCGGCCATGATCGCCACCACCGTCATCATCTTCGGCCGCACGCGCTCGACCGCACCTTCCATCACCGCGGCGTACAGCTCGGCGGCACCGGCCTGGCGGCCCTCGGCCCGGCAACGTTGCTGCGCGGCCTGCCAGGCATGGTCGAGGTAGATCAGCATCACCACGCCGGTCTCGGCGGCCACGCCGGCCAGTGCGATGAAGCCGACCGCCACCGCCACCGACAGGTTGTAGCCCAGCCACCACATCAGCCACACGCCGCCCACCAGCGCGAACGGCACCGACAGCATCACGATCAGCGTCTCGGTGATGCGCCGGAAGTTCAGGTACAGCAGCAGGAAGAGGTTCTGCAGCGTCACCGGCACGACGATCTTCATGCGCTCGACCGCGCGTTCCATCGCCTCGAACTGGCCGCTCCAGGTGATGTAGTAGCCGGGCGGGAACTTCACCTGGGCCAGCACCGCCTGGCGCGCATCGGCGACATAGCCGCCGATGTCGCGGCCGCGGATGTCGACGAAGATGTAGGCCGACAGCAACGCGTTCTCGGTGCGGATGCCCGGC
>JAURXG010000438.1 GCA_030654555.1 Aquabacterium sp. | reverse complement strand
TCGCACCGGCTCGAAGCCATCGCCGAGCGGCTGGGCGTCACCGTGATCGGCCGCCACACCGCGCTGGGCGACGCGATGGTCACCGCCGAGGTGTTCCAGAAGCTGGTGCCGCTGCTCGCCGAGCTGGGCATCCACACGCTGGGGCAGGCGCGCGAGGCGGCGCAGAAAACCTTCTACGCCCGCGTCACGTACTGACCGCCGGCCGGGCGCGGCCCGCACCGCGCCGCGGGGCCACCGTCCTGGGGTACAAAGGCCAATGTCCACATCCCGGAGTCCCACCCCGATGGCCGCTGCGTTGCCGATGTCCCGTGCCTGGTCCCCGCTGAGCCGGGCCCTGATCCTGGCCCTGCTGGCGCTGTGGCTGGCCACGCCCGGCCGCGCGCAGGGCTGCGGCCGGCTGACGCTGGCCAACATGAACTGGCAGTCGGCCGAGCTGCTGGCGCAGGTCGACCGGCTGATCTTGCAGGCCGGCTACGGCTGCCAGGTCGACCTGGTGCCCGGCGATACGCTGCCCACGCTGACCAGCATGATCGAGAAGGGCCAGCCCGACGTGGCGCCCGAAGCCTGGATCAACGGCGTGCGCGAGCCGCTGGAAAAGGCCGTGGCCGCCGGCCGCTTGCACTTCGCCGCCAAGGCGCTGCGCGACGGCGGCAGCGAAGGCTGGTGGATCCCCAAGTACCTGGCCGATGCCCACCCGCAGATCCGCAGCATTGCCGACGCGCTGAAGCGGCCCGACCTGTTCCCCGCGCCCGAGGACAAGCGCCGCGGCGCGGTGCACAACTGCCCCTCGGGCTGGAACTGCCAGATCCTGATCGGCAACCTGTTCAAGGCCTACGGCGCCGCGGCCAAGGGCTTCACGCTGGTCGACACCGGATCGGCCGCCGGGCTGGACGGCTCGATCGCCAAGGCCTACGAACGCCAGCAGGGCTGGCTGGGCTACTACTGGGCGCCCACCGCGCTGCTGGGCAAGTACGCCATGGTCAAGCTGTCCGAAGGCGTGCCGCACGACCCGGTCGAATGGCAGCGCTGCACGATCCAACCCGACTGCCGCGATCCAAAGCCCAACGCCTGGCTGCCGGCAGCGGTGCGCACCGTGGTGACCGACCGCTTCCGCCGTGCCGGCGGCCCGGCCTACGACTACCTGGCCCGGCGCAGCTGGGACAACGCCACGGTCAACGGCCTGCTGGCCTGGATGCAGGCGCAGCAGGCCACGGGGGAGGACGGCGCGCGCCATTTCCTGAAGACCCGGCCCGAGGTGTGGCAGCCCTGGGTCGACCCGGCGGTGGCCGCGCGTGTGCGCGCCGCGCTGTAGCGGCCGGGGGCGTCATGGCCTGGTGCGACGCGTTCCCGACGCTGGACCCCGACACCCTGCGGGCGCTCAAGCTCGCCATCGACGAGGGCTTCCGCGCCTTCACGCGCAGCCACGGCGAGGCGGTGGAGGGCTGGTTCGAACCGCTGCAACGCCTGCTGATCGCCACCGAGGGCGCGCTGCTGGCCACGCCCTGGCCGCTGGTGATAGCCGCCACCGCGCTGCTGGCCTGGGCTGCCTCGCGCTCGTGGCGCATCAGCGCGGGCGCCGTGCTCACGCTGCTGGCGGTGGGCGCGCTGGGCATGTGGGACGACACGCTGAAGACGGTGGCGATGATCGCCGTCAGCACGGGGCTGGCAGTGGCCATCGGTGTGCCCATCGGCGTGGGCATGGCGCGCTCGCGGCGGCTGCAGTCGGTGCTGACGCCGCTGCTCGACGTGATGCAGACGCTGCCCAGCTTCGTCTACCTGATCCCGGTGGTGATGCTGCTGGGCATCGGCCGCGTGCCGGGCCTGCTGGCGGTGGTGGTGTATGCGCTGCCGCCGATGATCCGCCTGACCAGCCTGGGCCTGCGCGAGGTCGACCAGGACCTGCTGGAGGTGGCCGACGCCTTCGGCGCGTCGCCGCGCCAGCGGCTGCTGGGCGTGCAGCTGCCGCTGGCGCTGCCGACCATCATGGCGGGGGTCAACCAGACCATCATGATGGCGCTGGCGATGGTGGTGATCGCGTCGATGATCGGCGTGCAGGGCCTGGGCCAGCCGGTGCTCAAGGCGATCTCGAACCAGTACTTCGCGCTGGGCCTGTTCAACGGCCTGGCCATCGTGGCCATCGCCATCGTCTTCGACCGCGTCTCGCAGGCCTGGGGCTGGCGGCTGCAGCGGCATCGCCGGCAGGCCGATGGCTGAGCCCGCGCCCAGCCTGCAGCTGCAGGGGCTGACGCAGATCTTCGGCCCGGCGCCGCGCGCGCACCTGGCCGCCGTGATGGCCGGCCTGGGCCGCGATGAACTGCGCGCGCGGCACGGCCACACGCTGGCGCTGCGCGACGTCAGTCTGCAGCTGCAAGGCGGCGCGATCTCGGTGGTGATGGGGCTGTCGGGCTCGGGCAAGAGCACGCTGCTGCGCCACCTCAACCGCCTGATTGAGCCGACCGCGGGCCGCGTGCTGTGCGGCGAGGTCGACGTCACCGCGCTGGACGCGCCGGGGCTGCGCGCCTTCCGCCAGCGCAGCATGGCGATGGTGTTCCAGCGCTTCGCGCTGCTGCCGCACCGCACGGTGCTGCAGAACGTCGGCTATGCCCTTGAGCTGCAGGGCGTGGCATCTGCCGAGCGCGAGGCCCGGGCGCGGCACTGGCTGGCGCGCGTGGGGTTGGCCGGCCATGAGCAGGACTGGCCGGCCACGCTGTCGGGTGGCATGCAGCAGCGTGTGGGCCTGGCCCGCGCGCTGGCCGCCGATGCGCCGGTGCTGCTGATGGACGAGGCCTTCTCGGCGCTGGACCCGCTGCACCGTGTCGACATGCAGGACCTGCTGCTGGACCTGCAGCGCGAGCTGCGCAAGACCGTGGTCTTCATCACCCACGACCTCGACGAGGCGCTGCGCCTGGCCGACCACCTGGTGATCCTGCGCGACGGCGCCGTGGTGCAGCAGGGCAGCGCCACCGACATCGTGCTGCGGCCGGCCGACGCGCAGGTGCGCCGCTTCGTGCGCGACGTCAACCGCGGCCGGGTGCTGCGCTGCGCGGCGCTGGCCCGGC
>JAURXG010000434.1 GCA_030654555.1 Aquabacterium sp. | reverse complement strand
TCGTCGAGCAGGCGCAGCTCGATCGGCCGGCCGCTCACGCCGCCCTGGGCATTGATCGCGTCGAAGTACAGCCGCGCACCCTGGTGCATCTGGATGCCCAGCTGCGCGGCCGGGCCGGTGGTGGCGGCCGACTGGCCCAGCACGAAGGGCCGGTCGGCCTGGCCGAAGGCCGGCGCACCCAGCGCCGCACCCAGGCCGGCCAAGTGGTGAAGGGCACTGCGGCGGTTCAGAGAGCGGGTCATGGCGCGGTATCGGCAAAAAAGTGCGCAAGCCTAAGCGGTTGTGCACAAAGTTACGACCCAGGTCAGCCCTGAGACCGCCCGCCAAGCTGTCGCGCGGCCACCGCGACGGCGTATCGCCCGCCTGCGCTGTGCAATAGTATTTGCATGGACACCACTACCCCGGCCCACGCCGACATGCCCGCCGACATGCACGCCGACACCCGCACCGTGCGCGGCGCCTGCCCGCACGACTGCCCCGACACCTGCGCGCTGAAGATCACCGTGCAGGCCGGCCGGGTGATCAAGGTGGCGGGCGACCCCGACCTCCCGCCCACCCATGGCGCGCTGTGCTCCAAGGTTTCGCGCTACGCCGAGCGCAGCTACCACCCCGAGCGCGTGCTCACCCCGCTCAAGCGCGTGGGCCCCAAGGGCAGCGGGCAGTTCGAGCCGGTGACCTGGGCGGCGGCGCTGGCCGACATCGCGCAGCGGCTGAAGGCCATCGCCGCGCGTGATCCGCAGGCCATCCTGCCCTACAGCTATGCCGGCACCATGGGCCTGCTGCAGGGCGAGAGCATGGATCGCCGGTTCTTCCACCACCTGGGCGCGTCGCTGCTGGACCGCACCATCTGCAGCAGCGCCGGCGGCGAGGCGCTGGCCGCCACCTACGGCGGCAAGCTCGGCATGCACCTGGAACACTACACCGACGCCAAGCTGATCCTGATCTGGGGCAGCAACTCGATCGCGTCGAACCTGCACTTCTGGACCTTCGCCCAGCAGGCCAAGCGCCAGGGCGCCAAGCTGGTCTGCATCGACCCGCGCCGCACCGAGACCGCCGAGAAGTGCCACCAGCACCTGGCGCTGCAGCCCGGCACCGACGGCGCGCTGGCGCTGGGCCTGATGCACCAGCTGATCGTCAACGGCTGGCTGGACGAGGACTACATCGCCCGCCATGTCGACGGCTTCGAGCCGCTGCGCGAGAAGGCGCTGGCCTGGGACCCCGAGCGCACCGCCGCGGCCTGCGGCGTCAGCGCCGACGAGGTGCGGGGCCTGGCGCGCGACTACGCCACCACCCGGCCCGCGGCGATCCGGCTGAACTACGGCATGCAGCGCTGCCATGGAGGCGGCAATGCGGTGCGGCTGATCGCGATGCTGCCCTGCCTGACGGGCGCCTGGCGCCAGCAGGGCGGCGGGCTGCTGCTGTCGGCCTCGGGCTGGTTCCGCGGCTTCGTCGATGCCGCCGCGCTGCAGCGGCCCGACCTGCTGGCCGGCCGCCGGCCGCGCACCATCAACATGGCCTCCATCGGCGACGACCTGCTGCGTGCGGGCTCGCCGGCCTTCGGGCCGAAGATCGAGGCGGTGGTGGTCTACAACAGCACCCCGGTGGCGGTGGCGCCCGAATCGCCCAAGGTGGTGGCCGGCTTCCAGCGCGAGGACCTGTTCACCGTGGTGCTGGAGCATTTCCTCACCGACACCGCCGACCACGCCGACTACGTGCTGCCCGCCACCACCCAGCTGGAGCACCTGGACGTGCACACCAGCTACGGCCACACCTACGTGGTGTTCAACCACGCCGCCGTGGCACCGATGGGCGAGGCCAAGCCGAACACGCAGATCTTCCGCGAGCTGGCCGCGGCGATGGGCTTCACCGACCCCTGCTTCAGCGACAGCGACGAGCAGCTGGCCCACCAGGCCGTGCCGGCCATCGACCCCGACGCGCTGCGCGAACAGGGCTGGGTCAAGCTGCCGCTGCCGGCGCTGCCGTTCGCCGATGGCGGCTTCATGACGCCGCACGGCAAGGTGGTGGTCAACGCGCCCGGGCTGGGTGTGCCCGACTACGTGCCGCCCTACGAAAGCGTGGCCTCGGCCCCGGCACTGGCGCAGCGCTACCCGCTGGCGATGATCTCGCCGCCGGCGCGGCATTTCCTCAA
Organism: Aquabacterium sp.; assembly: GCA_030654555.1. Lineage (GTDB taxonomy): Bacteria > Pseudomonadota > Gammaproteobacteria > Burkholderiales > Burkholderiaceae_C > Pseudaquabacterium. The sequence continues at coordinate 7,185 of JAURXG010000434.1, read as the reverse complement.
CTCCAGCTTCGTCAACGTGAAGAGCCTGCGCAGCATCGAGGGCGAGCCGCTGCTGGAGATGCACCCCGACGACGCCGCCGCGCGCGGCATTGCCGACGGCGTGATGGTGCGCGTGTTCAACGACCGCGGCAGCTACCACTGCAAGGCCGCGGTGGGCGTGCGCGCACGGCCCGGCGTGGTCAACGGCCTGGGCGTGTGGTGGCGCAAGCTGGGGGCGGCCGGCACCAACGTCAACGAAGTGACCAGCCAGCGCCTGACCGACATCGGCCGCGCCCCCACCTTCTACGACTGCCTGGTCGAGGTGGCGCCGGCTTGATCCGCCCGTGGGGGTCGGTCGCGTCATGACCTGGGCCGCGCTGGGCAGCGCCGCCACGCTGGCCGTGGCCCTGGGGGCCGCCTGCCTGGGCAGCGGCTGCGCCTCGGTGGGATCGACCGTGGGCTACTACACCCAATCGGTGAGCGGGCATGTCGACCTGATGCAGCGCGCCCGGCCGGTCGACGACTGGCTGGCCGATCCCAACACACCGCCCGCCTTGAAGGACCGCCTGGCGCTGGCCCAGCAGCTGCGCCGCTTCGCGGTGAAGGAACTGGCCCTGCCCGACAACGCCAGCTACACCCGCTATGCCGACCTCGGCCGCAACGCCGCGGTGTGGAACGTGGTGGCCGCGCCCGAGCTGTCGCTCACGCTCAAGACCTGGTGCTATCCGGTGATGGGATGCGTGGGCTACCGCGGCTACTTCGACCGGGCCGCGGCCGACGCCGAAGGCCAGGCGCTGCGCGACCAGGGGCTGGAGGTCAGCGTCTACGGTGTGCCGGCCTACAGCACGCTGGGCTGGACCAACTGGATCGGTGGCGATCCGCTGCTCAACACCCTGGTCAATGCGGGCGAGGCGCAGCTGGCGCGGCTGATCTTCCACGAGCTGGCGCACCAGGTGCTGTACGTCAGCGGCGACACCGCCTTCAACGAGTCGTACGCCACGGCCGTCGAACGGCTGGGGCTGGCGCGCTGGCAGGCGGCCATCGGCCGGCAGGTCGACGACCCGGCCGCGCTGCAGCGCGGCGCCGACTTCCGCGCCCTGACGCGCCGCACGCGCGCCGCGCTGGCCGCGCTGTACGCCGGCAGTGAGCCCGACGACGTCAAGCGCCAGCGCAAGGCCGAACTGATGGCCACCATGCGCAGCGAGCACGCGGCGATGAAAGCCCAGGCCAACGGGCCCTGGGCCGGCTTCAACGGCTACGATGCCTGGTTCGCCCGGGCCAACAACGCCTCGCTGGCGCTGCAGGCCGCCTACGACGCCCTGGTGCCGGGCTTCGAGCGCCTGTTCCAGCAGCAGGGTGGCGACTTCGCCCGCTTCCATGCCGAGGTGCGCCGCCTGGCAGACCTGCCGCCCGAGCAGCGCCGAGCCGCCCTTTCAGTCACCCCTTAGGAGATCCGCCATGCCCGACATCCGCATCCACCGCGACCACAGCCTGGGCCTGAGCCAGGCGCGCAAGGTGGCCTGGCAGTGGGCCGAGATGGCCGAATCGAAGTTCGACATGGCCTGCAGCGTGCTCGAAGGCGAGACCAGCGACACGGTCGAATTCACCCGCAGCGGGGTGAACGGCACGCTGATCGTGGCGGCCGACCACTTCGACCTGCACGCCAAGCTGGGCTTCCTGCTGGGCGCCTTCGCCAAGACCATCGAAGGCGAGATCCAGAAGAACCTCGACGACCTGCTGGGTGCGGCCGCAGCGGCCAAGGCCAAGCCGGCAGCCAAGGCCGCGGGCAAGTCCAACGGAAAGCCCGCCGCCAAGAAGTAGCGTGGCTACTTCAGCGACTCGATCAGGTCGATGTAGTCCTGCATCGCGGCCTCGGCCGTGGTGCCCTTCAGGCCGTTCCAGGCGTCGTACTTGGCGCGGCCCACCATGTCGGTGAAGCCGGGGCGCTTGCCCTCCACGTCGCCCACGCTGGCCTGCTTGTACAGCGCGTAGATCTTCAAGAGCGTCATGTTGTCGGGCTTCTCCGGCAGGCTCTTGCTCTCGGCGACGGCCTTTTCGAAACGGGACTTGAGATCGGACATGGACAGGTCTCCTGTGCGTGAAAATCGGTCTTGACGCTCGGCATGTTACCCAGCATCGTCACCAGCCCGTTGCGTCCGATCGAAGAACCGGCGCACCCCGACCCGCCCCCGAGGAGACCCCCCGATGACCGCCCAAGCCGAGCGACGCATGTCGCGGGTCGATACCGCGTGGCTGCGCATGGACAACGACGTCAACCTGATGATGATCGTCGGCGTCTGGCTGCTCACCCCGGCCATCACGCTTGAGGCCCTGCGCGAGCGCATCGAGACCCGGCTGCTCAAGTACGAGCGCTTCAAGCACAAGGCGGTGCTCGATCCCATGGGCGCCACCTGGGTGGAGGACCGCCACTTCGACATCGCGCGCCACGTGGTGGTCGAGAAGATCCCCCGCAAGCGCGGCCAGGGCGAGCGCGCGGCGCTGCAGCAGCGCTGCGGTGAACTGGCCGTCACGCCGCTGGACCCGGCGCACCCGCTGTGGCAGTTTCACCTGGTCGAGCACTACGAGGGCGGCTGCGCGCTGATCGCCCGCATCCACCACTGCATCGGCGACGGCATCGCGCTGATCTCGGTGATGAACTCGATCACCGACGGTGGCAACGATCCGCCGCAGCGCGCGGCGCCGGTCGATCCCGACGACGATCCCGACGCCGACTGGCTGTCCGATGCGGTGCTCAAGCCGCTGACCGGGCTGGCCGTCAAGGCGCTGGACATGTATGGCAGCGGCGTGGCGCGTTCGATCGAGGCGCTGTCGCACCCGCGCGAGCCGTTGCAGGGTGGGCTCGACATGGCCAAGACCGGCCTGCAGGTGGCCAGCGATCTGGCCGCGCTGGCGCTGATGGCCGACGACTCGCCCACCCGGCTGAAGGGCAAGCCGGTGGGCCGCAAGGTGGTGGCCTGGAGCGAGCCGATGCCGCTGGAGGTGGTCAAGGTGGTCGGCCGGGCGCTGAACTGCTCGATCAACGACGTGCTGCTTTCGTGCGTGTCGGGTGCCATCGGCGGCTGGCTGCGCGAGCAGGGCGACGACATCGCCGGCGCCGAGATCCGCGCGATGGTGCCGGTCAACCTGCGTCCGCTCGAGAAGGCCTGGCAGCTGGGCAACCGCTTCGGCCTGGCGCCGGTGGTGCTGCCGATCGGCATAGCCAACCCGATCGAACGGGTCTACGCCGTGCGCCAGCGCATGCAGGCGCTCAAGGGCAGCTACCAGCCGCTGCTGGCCTTCGGCGTGCTGGCGGTGACCGGCCTGTTCATCAAGCCGGTGCAGGACATCGTGCTGGGCCTGTTCGCCAAGAAGACCACCGCGGTGATGACCAACGTGCCCGGGCCCGCCGTGCCGCTGAAGTTCTGCGGCGCCACGCTGCGCCAGACCATGTTCTGGGTGCCGGCGTCGGGCGACGTGGGCGTGGGCGTGTCCATCCTCAGCTACGGCGGTGGGGTGCAGTTCGGCCTGATCACCGACGCCGCGCTGTGCCCCGAGCCGCAGGCCATCATCGACCGCTTCGAGCCCGAGTTCCAGCAGCTGCTGCTGCTGTCGCTGATGCTGCCCTGGGGCGCCGATCAGCCGCACGAGGCGCCCTGATCATCGGCGCAGCGGCCACGCGTTCAGTGGTCGCCGCCGACCGGCCGGTGCAGGTCTTGCGGCAGCGCCAGCGGGTCGCCGTCCAGCGCCTGCAGGTCGCCCAGCTCGGACGGCGTGACGTCGTCGACCAGGCCGTCGTGCGGTTCGTCGTGCAGGTCGTCGCGCAGGTCGTCGTCATGCCGGCGCGGGCGCATGCCCGAGCGCAGGAAGCGGTTGTGGTGGTTCACCCGCGGCAGGAAGCGCGCCAACTCGCTCAACGCCATCTGGTAGACGTCGCGCTTGAACTCGATCACCAGCTCCAGCGGCACCCAGTATTCGTTCCAGCGCCAGGCGTCGAACTCGGGGTGGTCGGTGGCGCGCAGGTCTAGATCACTGTCGCGGCCCATCAGGCGCAGCAGGAACCAGATCTGCTTCTGGCCGCGGTAGTGCCCGCGTGCATCTTTGCGGATGAAGTGGTCGGGCACCTCGTAGCGCAGCCAGTCGCGGGTGCGCGCCAGGATGCGCACATGCTCGGGGCGCAGCCCCACTTCTTCGTGCAGCTCGCGAAACATCGCCTGCTCAGGCGATTCACCGTACTTGATGCCACCCTGGGGGAACTGCCACGAGTGGGTGCGTAGCCGTTTGCCCCAGAACACCTGGTTGCGCGCATTGAGCAGGATGATGCCGACGTTGGGCCTGAAGCCTTCCCTGTCGAGCATAATCAAACCCCAATTTCTATATTGGTTTCATTATTGCACCGGCCCCATGCGGCCCGCGAACCCTCGCTAACCCGCATGCATCCCCGAGGTGTGATGAGCCCGTGCGATGCGCCGCCACCCCCTCGGCGGCCCCGCCCCTCCAGGCCCCAATCAAGCTGCCCATGAAAGCCTCCCAGTTCTTCATTTCCACCCTGAAGGAAGCCCCCGCCGACGCCGAGGTGGTGAGCCACCAGCTGATGATGCGCGCCGGCATGATCAAGCGCCTGGGCGCGGGCATCTACAACTACATGCCGATGGGCCTGCGCGTGATCCGCAAGGTCGAGGCCATCATCCGCGACGAGATGAACCGCGCCGGTGCGGTCGAGCTGCTGATGCCGGTGGTGCAGCCGGCCGAGCTGTGGCAGGAGACCGGCCGCTTCGAGACGATGGGCCCCGAGCTGCTGCGGGTGAAAGACCGGCATGACCGCGACTACATCATCCAGCCCACCAGCGAAGAGGTGGTGACCGACATCGCCCGCCAAGAGCTGCGCAGCTACCGCCAGCTGCCGAAGAATTTCTACCACATCCAGACCAAGTTCCGCGACGAGCGCCGGCCGCGCTTCGGCGTGATGCGCGGGCGCGAGTTCACGATGAAGGATGCGTACTCGTTCGACCGCGATCCGGCCAGCGCGGCGATCAGCTACCAGGGCATGTTCGACGCCTACAAGCGCATCTTCGACCGCTTCGGCCTGCAGTACCGCGCCGTGGCGGCCGACACCGGTGCCATCGGCGGTGATCTCTCGCACGAGTTCCAGGTCATCGCCGATACCGGCGAGGACGCCATCGTCTACTGCCCCACCAGCGACTACGCCGCCAACATCGAGCTGGCCGAAGGCGTGGCACCCGCCACGCCGCGTGCCGCGCCCGGCCAGCCGCTGGTCAAGACGCCCACGCCCGGCAAGGCGACCTGCGCCGACGTGGCTGCGCTGCTGGGCCTGCCGTTGCAGCGCACGGTCAAGAGCCTGGTGCTGGCCACCGATCAACTGAACGAGCGCGGTGACATCGTCGAGAGCACGGTGTGGCTGCTGCTGGTGCGCGGCGACCACGACCTCAACGAGGTCAAGGCCGGCAAGCTGCCGGGGCTGAAGGCCGGCTGGCGCTTTGCCACCGCCGCCGAGATCGACGACCACTTCGGCTGCAAGCCGGGCTACCTCGGGCCCATCGGCCTGAAGCGGCCGGTGCAGGTGATCGCCGACCGCACCGTGGCGGCGATGAGCGACTTCGTCTGCGGCGCCAACGAGGCCGACTTCCACTACACCGGCGCCAACTGGGGCCGCGACCTGCCCGAGCCCGACCTGGTGGCCGACCTGCGCAACGTGCTGGCCGGCGACCCGTCGCCCGATGGCCAGGGCGTGCTGGCGATCCAGCGTGGCATCGAGGTGGGCCATGTGTTCTACCTCGGCACCAAGTACAGCCAGGCGATGAACGCCACCTACCTCAACGAGAACGGCAAGCCGCAGTTGATGGAGATGGGCTGCTACGGCATCGGCGTCACCCGCATCCTGGGCGCGGCGATCGAGCAGAACCACGACGAGCGCGGCATCGTCTGGCCGGCGTCCATCGCGCCGTTCGCCGCGGTGATCTGCCCGATCGGCTACGACCGCTCGGCCGAGGTCAAGGCCGCGGCCGATACGCTGCACGACGCGCTGCAGGCGGCCGGCGTCGACGTGATGCTCGACGACCGCGGCGAGCGCCCCGGCGCGATGTTCGCTGACTGGGAGCTGATCGGCGTGCCGCAGCGGGTGGTGATCTCCGACCGCGGCCTGAAGGCCGGCACGGTCGAGCTGCAGGGCCGCACCGAGGCCGCCGCCACCGTGGCGCCGCTGGCCGATGCGGCCGCGCTGGTGAAGGCGCGGCTGGGCGCATGAGCGCTTGCCGGCGGCGGGCCTGGCTGGCGTGGCTGGCCACGGCCGCCGGCGCCTCGGGCCTGCTGCTGCCGGGGGCGGCCCGCGCGGGCCGGCAGGCCGAGGAGCCGCTGGCCGATGCGGTGCGCGGCGCGCTATCGGCGGCGATCGCCAGCGCCGCACCGCCCAAGCTGGTGTTCACCAACCTCGACGAGCGGTTGGCCTTCCTGCGCTGGCAGGGCGCGATGAGCGAGCGGCTCAAGCGCCGCAAGAGCGAGGCCCACACCCGGCTCGAGTTCCTCGAGACGCTGTGGTACGAGAGCAGGCGCGCCGGCCTGGAGCCGGCGCTGGTGCTGGGCCTGATCCAGGTGGAGAGCGGCTTTCGCAAGTACGCGATCAGCTCGGCCGGTGCGCGGGGTTACATGCAGGTGATGCCGTTCTGGGCCCGGCTGATCGGCGATGGCGAGCCGGCGCGGCTGTTCCACATGCAGACCAACCTGCGCTTCGGCTGCGTGATCCTGCGCCACTACCTCGACCTGGAGCGCGGTGACCTGTTCATGGCGCTGGGCCGCTACAACGGCAGCCGCGGCAAGCCCGACTACCCGAACGCGGTGCTGGCCAACCGCCAGCAGTGGATGCCTTGAGCGCCCGGCCCTGATCAGCCGCGCAGGCCGCCCCAGGACTTGGGCCGGGCGTCCTTCATGCCCAGCAGCGCCAGCACCCGCTCGACGGTGTCGTCGACCAGCTCGTCGATGCTGGTGGGCTTGTTGTAGAACGCCGGCAGCGGCGGAAAGACGATGCCGCCCATCTCGGTGACGGCGGTCATGTTGCGCAGATGGGCCAGGTTGAACGGCGTTTCGCGCACCATCAGCAGCAGCGGCCGGCGTTCCTTCAGCGTGACGTCGGCGGCACGCGTGAGCAGGTTGTCGCCGAAGCCATGGGCCACGGCGGCCAGCGTCTTCATCGAG
>JAURXG010000427.1 GCA_030654555.1 Aquabacterium sp. | reverse complement strand
GCCCACCCGGGCATCCTCGACCAGGTGCATGTCGATTACTACGGCTCGATGGTGCCCATCAGCCAGGTGGCCAACGTGTCGCTGCTGGATGCGCGCACGATCAGCGTGCAGCCCTGGGAAAAGGGCCTGGCCGCCAAGATCGAGAAGGCCATCCGCGAGAGCGACCTGGGCCTGAACCCGGCCTCGCAGGGCGACCTGATCCGCGTGCCGATGCCCGCGCTGTCCGAAGAGCGCCGCCGCGACCTGACCAAGGTGGTGCGCCACACCGGCGAGGAAGCCAAGATCGCGGTGCGCAACCTGCGCCGCGATGCCAACGAGCACCTGAAGAAGCTGCTCAAGGACAAGGCCGTGGCCGAAGACGACGAGCGGCGTGCCCAGGACGAGGTGCAGAAGCTCACTGACCGCGTGGTGGCCGAGATCGACAAGCTGGTGCACAACAAGGAAGCGGAGATCATGGCGGTTTGAGCGGCGCCATGCCCGCTGCCATCCTCCACCGTCGCTCCGCCGCCCAGAGATGAAACGAGACCTCGCTGTCCCGCGCCATGTGGCCATCGTGATGGACGGCAACGGCCGCTGGGCCAAGAAGCGCTACCTGCCACGCTTCTTCGGCCACAAGGCGGGCGTGGACGCACTGGTCAAGGTGATCAACGCCTGCGCCGACCGCGGCGTCGAGTACCTCACGGTGTTCGCCTTCTCGTCCGAGAACTGGAAGCGCCCCGAGGACGAGGTCTCCGGCCTGATGGGCCTGGTGCTGGTGGCCGTCACCAAGTACCTGGGCAAGCTGGCCAAGGACGGCGTGAAGATCGTCATCGTCGGTGACCGCGAGGCGGTCTCCGACCGCCTGCGCGCGGCCTGGAACGAAGCCGAGCAGGCCACCCGGCACAACACCCGCATCACGCTGTCGGTGGCCTTCAACTACGGTGGCCGCTGGGACGTGGTGCAGGCCTGCCGCCAGGCCGTGGCTGCGGGCCTGAAGCCCGAGCAGATCACCGAAGCGGCGCTGTCGGGTTTCATGGCCATGCGCCATGCGCCCGATCCGGACCTGTTCATCCGCACCGGCGGTGAGGTGCGCATCAGCAACTTCCTGCTCTGGCAGGTGGCCTATTCCGAACTGGTGTTCACCGATTGCCTGTGGCCCGACTTCGACGTGCATGCGCTCGATGCGGCGCTGGCCGACTATGCCGGTCGCGAGCGGCGCTTCGGCGCCGTGACGACCGGCACGGCCGAACTGCCCACCGGCTAGCCGGCGATGCTGCGCCAGCGCGTGATCACCGCCGTGGTGCTGCTGGCGCTGCTGCTGCCGGCGCTGTTCGCGGCCAGTCCGCTGCCGTTTGCGCTGTTCACGCTGGTGCTGATCAGCGCCGCGGGCTGGGAGTGGGCGCGCCTCAATGGCGCCGCCGGCGCCGTGCCGGCCTTGGCCACCGGCGCCTTGGTGGCCGCGTTGTGCGGCGTCAGCCTGATGCACCCGCCGGCCGTCGGTGGCGCGGGGGGACTGTGGCTGCTGGGGACCGTGGCCTGGCTGGTGGGTGGGGCGCTGGTGCTGCGCCGCGGGCCCGCCGGCTGGCCGAAGTGGCCGCCGCTGCTGCGCTGGGCGCTGGGCCTGGCCTTGTTGTGGCTGGCCTGGGCCGCGATGGCGCAGGCGCGCAACGTGGGTATCAACTTCCTGCTGTCGGTGATGTGCGTGGTGTGGGCGGCCGACATCTCGGCCTACTTCTGCGGCCGCGCCTTCGGCCGCCGCAAGCTCGCGCCCACCATCAGCCCCGGCAAGAGCTGGGAGGGCGTCTACGGCGGTGTGGCCGGCGTGCTGCTGCTGGCGCTGGGCTGGTTGTGGATGGAGGCGCAGTTCAGCCTGGATTCGCCCAGCCTGTTCCTGCTGCTGCGCCAGCGCCTGGGCTGGGGCGGATTGTTGCTGGCAGCTTTACTTCTGACCGCGCTCAGCGTGATGGGCGATCTGTTCGAATCGCTGGTCAAGCGCGCGGCCGGCGTCAAGGATTCCAGCGCCCTGCTGCCGGGCCATGGGGGTGTGCTCGACCGCGTGGATGCGCTGTTGCCGGTGCTTCCGGCGGCGCTGGCGCTGATCAGTCTCTAGGCCCGCCCTGAACGCCTCCCTTCCCCTTCCACCCCGAAAGCCTGCCTCCATGGTCCAACGCGTGTGCATCCTCGGCGCCACCGGCTCGGTGGGCGGCAGCACGCTGGACGTGATGGCGCTGCACCCCGACCGCTACGAGGTGTTTGCGCTGACCGCCTTCCACCGCGTGCCCGAGCTGGCTGCGCTGTGCCAGCGTTGGCGGCCGCGCTTCGCGGCGGTGGGCACTGCGGCGCAGGCCGCCGACCTGCGCGCGCGGCTGGCGGCCGCCGACGTGCGCACCGAGGTGCTGCAAGGCCCGCAGGCGCTGTGCGACCTGGCCGCCCACCCCGAGGTGGACAGCGTGATGGCCGCCATCGTCGGCGCTGCCGGGCTGCCCGCCTGCATGGCCGCGGCGCGCGCCGGCAAGCGGCTGATGCTGGCTAACAAGGAGGCGCTGGTGGTCGGCGGGCGCCTGTTCATGCAGGCCGTGCGCGAAGGCGGCGCGCTGCTGCTGCCCATCGACAGCGAGCATTCGGCGATCTTCCAGTGCCTGCCGGAAGACCCGGCGACCTGGGCCGATCGCATCGCCCACATCGTGCTCACCGCCTCGGGCGGGCCGTTCCGCAGCCGCGACCCGGCCAGCCTGCACGCCGTCACGCCCGACGAGGCCTGCGCCCATCCCAACTGGGTGATGGGCCGCAAGATCTCGGTCGACTCGGCGACGATGATGAACAAGGCGCTCGAGGTGATCGAGGCGCGCTGGCTGTTCGACCTGCAGCCCGAGCAGATCCGCGTGGTGCTGCACCCGCAGAGCATCATCCATTCGATGGTGGTGTGCCGCGACCACAGCGTGCTGGCGCAGCTGGGCACGCCCGACATGAAGGTGCCGATCAGCGTCGGCCTGGCCTGGCCCGACCGGGTGGCCTCGGGTGCCGACATGCTGGATTTCCTCGGCACCAAGCCGCTGACCTTCGAGCCGGCCGACGACCAGCGCTTTCCGGGGCTGGGCCTGGCCTACGACGCACTGCGCGGCCCCGAGGGTTGCACCACGGTGCTGAATGCCGCCAACGAGGTGGCGGTGGCCGCCTTCCTGGCGCAGCGCGTGCGCTTCACCGACATCCACCGCATCAATGCCGCCACCGTGGCGGCGCTGGTGCCCGGCCCGGCCGACGCGGCGTCGATCGACGACCTGCTGGCTCTCGATCAACGGGCCCGCGCCAGCGCCGAGGCCTTCGCCCTGGGGTTGGCACGATGATCACCACCGCACTGGCCTTCCTGCTGACGCTGGCGATCCTGATCGTCGTGCACGAGTACGGCCACTACCGCGTGGCGGTGGCCTGCGGCGTCAAGGTGCTGCGCTTCTCGGTGGGCTTCGGCCGGGTGATCTGGCGCCACCAGAAGTCGCCGGACCACACCGAGTTCGTGCTGTCGGCGCTGCCGCTGGGCGGCTACGTGCGCATGCTCGACGAGCGCGAAGGCCCGGTGGCGCCGCAGGAGCGGTCGCAGGCCTTCAACCGCAAGCCGCTGCGCCATCGGGCGGCCATCGTCGCGGCCGGGCCGCTGGCCAACCTGCTGCTGGCGGTGCTGCTGTATGCCAGCTCGCACTGGATCGGCGTCGACGAACCCAAGGCCGTGCTGGGCTCGCCGGTGGCCGGTAGCCTGGCCGAGCGCGGCGGCCTGCGCGCGGGCGACTGGGTGCAGGCCTGGCAGGACGAGGACGGACAGTGGGTCGACGTGCGCTCGCTCAACGACCTGCGCTGGCACCTGACCCAGCACCTGCTCGAGGGCCGGCCGCTGCAACTGCAGGTCAGCAACGGCGACGGCCGCGGCCATCGCCAGGTGCGGCTGGCGCTCGACGAACTGGGCACCCAGCAGATGGATGCCGAGCTGATGAAGCGCATCGGCCTGGGCATGGCCTTCAGCGAGCCGGTGATGGGCGAGGTCAAGGCCGGCGGCCCGGCGGCCGCGGCCGGGCTGCGGCTGGGTGATCGGGTGCTGCGCGTCGACGGCCAGCCGGTGGCCGATGCGCAGGCCCTGCGCGAGCGCATCCGTGCCTCGGTGCAAGACGGCCCGTCGCGGGCGATGGCCTGGCGGGTGCAGCGGGGCGGCCAGGAGATCGAGCTGGCGGTGACCCCGCGCCTCGTGCGCGACGGCGAGCGCAGCATCGGCCGGGTGGACGCCTTCATCGGCGCGCCGCCGGCCATGGTGAAGGTGCAGCTGGGGCCGATCGACGGCCTGCAGCAGGGCGCGCTGCGCACCTGGGAGGTGTCGTCGCTGACCGTGCGCATGATCGGCCGCATGCTGATCGGCGCGGCCTCGCTGCGCAACCTGCGCGGGCCGCTCACCATCGCCGACGTGGCCGGCCAGTCGGCCCAGCAGGGCCTGGCCTACTACCTGGGCTTCCTGGCCCTGGTCAGCGTGAGCCTGGGGGTGCTGAACCTGCTGCCCCTGCCCATGCTCGATGGCGGCCACCTGATGTATTACATTTTCGAGGGCCTGACCGGCCGACCGGTCTCCGACCAATGGCTGGCGCGCTTGCAGCGCGGTGGCGTCGCAGTCTTGCTGCTGATGATGTCCGTGGCCCTCTTCAACGATGTTGCCCGCCTGCTGGGCCTGCACTGAACGAGTCTGATGCTCCCCTTTCCCGACCACCGCCTGTTTCGCCCGGCCACGGCCCTGGTGGCCATCGTCGCCGCACTGGCCGCCCCCGCGGCCCGTGCCATCGAACCCTTCGAGCTGCAGGACATCCGCGTCGAGGGCCTGCAGCGCACCGACCCCGGCACCGTGTTTGCCGCCTTGCCGTTCCGGGTGGGCGACACCTACACCGACGAGAAGGCCGCCGCCGCGCTGCGCGCGCTGTTCGCCACCGGCCTGTTCAAGGACGTGCGCATCGAGATCGACGGTCGCATCGCGGTGCTGATCGTCGAAGAGCGCCCGGTCATCGAGACCGTCACCTTCGTCGGCCTGAAGGAGTTCGACAAGGACGTCCTGATCAAGTCGCTGAAGGACTCGGGCATCGGCGAGGGCCTGCCCTTCGACCGCGCGCTGGTCGACCGCGCCGAGCAGGAGATCAAGCGCCAATACCTCTCGCGCAGCCTCTACGGCGCCGAGGTGGTGACCACCATCACCCCGACCGATCGCAACCGCGTCAACGTCAGCTTCACGATGACCGAGGGCGATGCGGCCAAGATCCGCGAGATCCGCATCGTCGGTGCCAAGGTGTTCACCGAGAGCACGCTCACCGGGCTGATGGACCTGACCACCTCGGGCTGGTTGACCTGGTACACCAAGAACGACCGCTATTCGCGCGCCAAGCTCAACGCCGACCTCGACACCATCCGCGCCCACTACCTCACCCGCGGCTACCTCGAGTTCAGCATCGAATCGGCCCAGGTCACGATCTCGCCCGACAAGCAGGACATCAGCGTGATCGTCACCATCAAGGAGGGCCAGCCCTACACGGTGACCTCGGTGCGCCTGACCGGCGACTACCTCGGCAAGGAAGACGACTTCAAGCAGCTGATCGGCATCCGCGCCGGAGAGCCCTACCGCGCCGCGGCCGTCACCGGCACCACCAAGGCCTTCTCCGACCGCTTCGGCACCTTCGGCTATGCCTTCGCCCGGGTGGAGGCGCGCACCGAGATCGACCGCGCCAACGGCCAGGTGGCGGTGGTGCTGGCCGCCGATCCGCAGCGCCGCGTGTACGTGCGCCGCATCGACGTGGCCGGCAACACCCGCACCCGCGACGAGGTGGTGCGGCGCGAGTTCCGCCAGCTCGAGTCGTCCTGGTACGACGGCGAGCGCATCAAGCTCTCGCGCGAGCGTGTCGAGCGGCTGGGCTACTTCAAGGACGTGGACGTCGCCGAGAACGAGGTCGCCGGCACCGTCGACCAGGTCGACCTGACGGTCAGCGTGACCGAGAAGCCCACCGGCAACCTGATGGTGGGCGTGAGCTTCTCCAGCGCCGACAAGCTGGCGCTCAGCGCCTCGGTCAAGCAGGACAACGTGTTCGGCTCGGGCAACTACCTGGGCCTGGAAGTCAACACCAGCAAGACCGGGCGCAGCCTGGTGTTCTCCACCGTCGACCCGTACTTCACGGTCGACGGCATCTCGCGCGGCATCGACCTGTACTACCGCACATCGAGGCCCTACAACAGCCTGGGCGACCAGTACCAGATCGCCAACCCGGGCGGGGCCATCCGGTTCGGCGTGCCGTTCACCGAGTACGACACGGTGTTCTTCGGCATCGGGCTGGAGCAGACCAACATCGGCGCCAACACCGGCATCCCGAACCAGTATTTCGACTACCGCTTCCGCTACGGTGCCACGTCCACCTCGCTGCCGCTCACCCTGGGCTGGGCGCGTGACGAGCGTGACAGCGCGCTCACGCCCACCGCGGGCCGCTACCAGCGCGCCAACATCGAGTGGAGCATCGCCGGCGACGTGCGCTTCGTGCGCACCAACCTGCAGTACCAGCAGTTCTTCCCGCTGTGGCAGAAGCTGTCGCTGGGCATCAACGGCGAGGTCGGCTGGGGCATCGGCCAGGGTGGCCGGCCGTACCCGGTGTTCAAGAACTTCTACGGCGGTGGCCTGGGCTCGGTGCGGGTGTTCGAGCAGAACTCGCTGGGCGTGATCGACCCCACCGGCGCCTACATCGGCGGGGCCAAGAAGATCAACATCAACACCGAGCTGTACTTCCCGGTGCCCGGCACCGGCAACGACAAGTCGCTGCGCATCTTCGCCTTTGCCGATGCCGGCAACGTGTGGCGCGACGGCGAGAAGATCACCGGCAACAGCCTGCGGTCGTCGGCCGGCTTCGGCCTGTCGTGGATCTCGCCGGTAGGCCCGCTCAAGCTGAGCTGGGGGGTGCCGTTGAAGAAGTTGCCGACGGATAGAATCCAACGTTTCCAATTCCAGATCGGGACTGCGTTCTGATGATCACGATGACCTTGAAGTCCCTGGCCACCACGGCCGCCTCGATCGCGGTGGGCCTGTCGGCCCTGCTGGCCACCACCGGGCTCGCGCAGGCGCAAGAGCTGAAGATCGGCTACGTCAACAGCGAGCGGGTGCTGCGCGAAGCGGCCCCGGCCAAGGCCGCGCTGGCGCGCATGGAAAGCGACTTCAGCAAGCGCGACAAGGACCTCAACGACCAGGCCACCAAGCTCAAGGCCGCGGCCGACAAGCTCGAGAAGGACGCGCCCACGCTGCCCGAGGCCGAGCGCAACCGCCGCCAGCGCGATCTGGTCGAGCAGGACCGCGACCTGCAGCGCAAGCGCCGCGAGTTCCAGGAAGACCTGAACCAGCGCCGCAACGAAGAGACCGCCGGCATCGTCGAGCGTGCCAACAAGGTCATCAAGTCGATCTTCGAAGGCGAGAAGTACGACCTGATCCTGCAGGACGTGGTGTTCGCCGGCCCGCGCGTGGACATCACCGAGAAGGTGATCAAGGCGCTCAACAGCGCGCCCGCCGGCAAGTAAGGCGGCCGTGGCCTCCCCGGTGCGGCTGGCCGACGTGGTGGCCGCCTTGGGCGGCACGCTGATCGGCGACGGCGCGCTGGCCGTCCAGCGGCTGGCGCCGCTGGAGTCGGCCGATGCCGCCAGCCTGAGCTTCCTGGCCAACCCGCGCTACGCGGCGCAGCTGGCGGCCACGCAGGCGGCTTGCGTGATCGTC
>JAURXG010000426.1 GCA_030654555.1 Aquabacterium sp. | reverse complement strand
GGGTGCGGATCGCGGCGATCGGCGTGCGCAGTTCGTGCGCGGCATCGGCGGTGAAGCGGCGCTCGGCCTCCACCATCGTGCGGATGCGGCCGAACAGCTGGTTCAGCGCGTCCAGCATCGGCGCCATCTCGGCCGGCGCGTCGGGCAGCGTCACGGGGCCCAGCGCCTGCGCATCGCGCGCGGCCAGCGTCTTGCCCAGGCTGCGCAGCGGCGCGGTGGCCTGGCGCACCGCCCACCAGATCAGCAGCGCCAGCAACGGCAAGGCCAGCGCCAGCGGCCACAGCGTGCCGCGCAGCACGGCCCGCAGGATGTCGTGGCGCGACGCGGCCTGCTCACCCACGAAGACCTGCACGTCGCGCTCGGCGCCTTGCGCCACGAACACGCGCCATGCCGTGCCGGCAAGCTGCACGTCGTGGAAGCCCAGGCCGAAGGCCGAAGGCGCCGCCCGGCTGCGGCGCGAGGCGTCGTGGTCGTCGTCGTCCCGCGTGAGCTTGCCGCGCCGGGCGGCTCGGGGGTCGATGGCCACCATCGGCGCGCCGGGGGCGTTGGCCGAGCGCATCGTCAGCACGCCGTCGTGCCACACCTGGAAGACCACGCGCGGTGCATAGCGGTGCAGTTGCGGGGCGTCGAGGCGGCGATCGTCGTCGCCCGCGCTGGCCTGCTGCACCACCAGCAGGGCCGCCGCCTGGGCCAGGTGGCCGTCGAGCAGTTCGTCCAGCTCGTGCTGCACGTCCGACCAGGTGAAGGCCGCGGTGGCCCCCCACACCAGCACCACCGCGCCCAGCACGCCGGCCAGCAGCCGGCCCTGCAGCGACGACGGCAGGGCCCGCATCAGGCCACGCTGGCGGTCTTGGGGCACAGGTAACCCACGCCGCGCACGGTCTGGATCAGTTCGGCGCCCAGCTTCTTGCGCAGGTGGTGGATGTGCACCTCCACCGCGTTGCTCTCGACCTCGCGGCCCCAGCTGTAGAGGTGCTGTTCCAGCTGCTCGCGCGAGAGCACCCGCCCGGCGTTGAGCATCAGCGCGTGCAGCAGATCGAACTCGCGCGTGGACAGGGCCACGGCCTGACCGTCGCGGGCCACCGTGCGGCCGGCCGGATCGAGCTGCACGCCCTGCACCTGCAGCTGCTCCTGCGGCTGGCCGTGGGCACGGCGCACCAGCGCACGCAGGCGCGCCGCCAGCTCGTCCAGGTCGACCGGCTTGACCACGTAATCATCGGCGCCGAGGTCGAGCCCGCGTACGCGGTCGGGCACGGCGTCGCGCGCGGTGAGCACCAGCACCGGCACGGTGACGCCGGCACGGCGCACCGACGCCAGCACGTCCAGCCCGTCCATCAGCGGCAGGCCCAGGTCGAGCACCGCGGCGGCGTAGGGCTGGGCGCGCAGCTCACGCTCGGCGGCGGCGCCGTCACGCACCCAGTCGACCTGGAAGCCGGCCTGCCGCAGGCCGGCGCGCAGGCCGTCGCCCAGCAGGGTGTCGTCTTCGGCGAGCAGGATGCGCATGGCGGGATGTTAGGCGGGCAGACGGGCGGACAGGCGGACAGGCAGGCGGGTGCCGGGACGGATCAGTCGTCGTCGTCATCGCCGGGCTGGGTGGCGTGCACGCCGGCGACGGCATCGGCGCGTGGTGCGTCCTGCCACTGCCAGGTCCAGAACCCCAGCACCGCCACCAGCATCAGCGCGGCCACGCTGCGCCAGGCATGCCGGATGCCGTCGCCAGGGGCGCCGTGCTTGCGGCCGGTGATCATCGCCCGCACCAGGTTCTCGTGGTGCAGCCGGCTCGACACGATCACCGCCAGCACGTGCACGGCCACCACCGCCAGCATGGTGCTGGCCAGGCCTTCGTGCAGTTCCTCCATCAGGTCGCCGCCCAGCTCGTTGTAGTTGGCCCAGCCGGTGGCCACGATCAGGCCGCCCAGCGCCAGCAGCGCCACGATGGCCAGCGCCCCCGCCGGGTTGTGGCCGACGTAGGGCTCGGGCTGGCCGCGCAGCAGCCCGCCCAGGTAGCGCAGCGCCGCACGCGGGCCGCGCACGAAATCGCTGAAGCGCGCGTGGCGCGTGCCCACCAGGCCCCACAGCACGCGAAAGGCCAGCAGCCCGCCCATGGTGTAGCCCAGCGTGACGTGCAGCAGGCGCCAGCGCTCGCTCTCGGCGGTGATCCAGGCGCCGGCAAAGCTCAGCGCCAGCAGCCAATGGAACACCCGCACGGGCAGGTCCCAGACCAGAATGTTCGGTGTCAGTCGCAGGGGTTTCGGGGTCATGGTGTTCTCGCGGAGGGCATCACTTCGGGATGCGCAGGTCTTGTTCACTGAACCGGCCCTGCGCCGCGCCGGTGTGGCAGGCGGCGCAGTTGGACGGGCTGCCGATGGCCTTGCGCTGCCAGGTGGCGCGGTCGATCTCGCGGTGCTCGCGCACGAACCAGGCCGATTGGCTGATGCGGTCGTCGGGCGGCGGCGAGGGGTCGCGCGCCACCTTCTTGAGGCTGCCGGCGTTGGCCGCCAGGAAGGCCGACAGCGTCTTCAGCGTGGGCGCATCGAGCGAGGCATCGGTGCCGAAGTGTTTGGGCAGGTTGGCCATCAGCCGCTGCCACGACGCCGCCGGCAGCAGCCCCGGCGGATAGGCCAGGTGGCAGGCCGCGCATTCCTGCTGATAGGCCGGCAGCTGCGGCGCGGCCAGGTTGTCGGCGCGGGCCGGGGCGGTCAGCGCCGCGCCGGCCAGCAGCGCCAGCAGCAGGCCAGCGCGATGGATCGTCAGGGGGGTCGTCATGGGGGTGTCCAGGGCAGGGGAGTTCAGGGCTTGAGCGTCATCAGCCAGGCCAGCAGGTCGGCCTTTTCGCCGGTGCTGCATTCACGCCCGACGACGTCGTTGCAGTTGCGGCGGAACCACTTCTCGGCCTTGGCCGGGTCGGTGAAGCGCTCGGGGTTGAAGGCCGGTGCCAGCGCGCCGATGGGCTTGCCGGTGGACGCATGCTTGCCGCCCTGCGTGGGCGAGGCGCCGTGGCAGCTGGCGCAACTCCATTCGCGCCCGTGCGTGGTGGTGAAGAACTGCTGGCCACGCACGGCCTGGGCCGGTGCGCCGGCCTGGGCGGTGTAGCCGGCCAGCAGTTCGGCGGGCGTGGCGGCGCGCGCCACGGGCCCGGCCGTGAGCAGGATCAGGCCGGCCAGCAGGGTGCCGGCGAGGGGGATGGTGCGGTTGGTGCGGGTGAGGGGGTTCATGGCAGCTCCTTGGCCCGCATCTTCGGCAACGGGTCTTAGGGTTGGCTTAACCCGCAGCGCGTGGCGAGCGCCGCATCCCGCCTGATAAGCTGGCGACGCCATGAACGAACCAGTACAAAAACCCGTCCGATGGCCGGCCCGGCCTGCTGCATCCGCGCCGGCCAAGCGCCCCGTGGGTCGTCCGCCGGGCCGGGTGGCGAAGCCGGTGACGGCGCGCGCGGATGAGGCCACGGCCCCGGCACCGGCGGCACCGGTGCCGGTGACCGTGCCGCGCACCAACGACCCCGAGCGCACGATGGCCGACATCCTGGAGGTGGCGATCCAGGAGTTCGCCGACAAGGGCCTGGCCGGCGCGCGCATCGACGAGATCGCCGCGGCCACGCGCACCAGCAAGCGCATGATCTATTACTACTTCGCCAGCAAGGAGGGCCTGTACGTGGCCGCGCTGGAGGAGGCCTACCGGCGCATGCGCAGCATCGAGAGCGAGCTGCACCTGGCCGACCTGGCGCCCGAAGATGCGTTGCGCCGCTTGGTGGGCTTCACGGTGGACTACCAGCTGGCGCACCCCGAGTTCATCCGCCTGGTGATGACCGAGAACATCCATCGCGGGCAGTACCTGGCGCAGAGCCAGTCGATCCACCAGCTCAACGTGCCGGCGATCGACGGCCTGCGCCAGATCTACGAACGCGGCGTGGCGCAGGGCGTGTTCCGTACGGGCATCGACCCGGTGGACCTGCACATGTCGATCAGCGCGCTGTCGGTGTTCAACGTGGCCAACCGCCACACGTTCTCGCTGATCTTCCAGCGTGATCTCGACGATCCCCGCGCGATGGGTGCGCGCCGCGACAGCATCGTCGAGATGATCGTGCGGTTCGTGCGCAAGTAGATGGGTGTCGCGGCGGGCCGCTTGCGGCGCGTTGCTGCCGCTTGTGATGCCTGCAGACCGGTCGTTCAGCATTCCGATGTCAGCGCGAAGCCGAGGCCACCGGGTGACCGGCTGACTCCGTGTCCCCCGGGCCTTCGGCCCTCCTCCTTTACCTGAGCGGAACAGGCCAACCCAGCCCGGTGCTCTCGCGTCGGCCATCGAAAGTCGGCTGACCGCCAACCACCAGGAACGTCAACAACGAGCCGCCAGCGACCTGCAGACGGCGCCGGTACTCGGCAATTCCACGTGGCCACCGCCAGCGACGTTGCGGGTTTTCCCCATACTAAAAACTAACTAGTTCGTACATTATTCACCCCACGCCGCTGCCAAGACAGCCGCCGGAGACCTGCATGACCACCTGGATCGACCGCTACTGCCGGGCACTCGAATGGCTGATCGCGCTGCTGCTGGCGCTGATGGTGCTGCTGGTGTTCGGCAACGTGGTGCTGCGCTACGTGGCCAACTCGGGCATCACGGTGTCCGAGGAGCTGTCGCGCTGGCTGTTCGTGTGGATGACCTTTCTGGGCGCCGTGGTCGCGCTCAAGGAGCACGGCCACCTGGGTACCGACATGCTGGTCTCGCGCCTGGGCACCACCGGCAAGCGCGCCTGCCTGGTGCTGGGCCAGGCGCTGATGCTGTGGGCCACCTGGCTGCTGTTCTCCGGCAGCCTCGCGCAGGCGCGCATCAACTGGGACGTCGAGGCCCCGGTCTCGGGCCTGTCGGTGGCCATCTTCTACGCCTCGGGCATCGTCTTCGCCGTCTCCGCCGGCGTGCTGCTGCTGCGCGAGATCTGGCGCACCCTCAGCGGCCAGCTGCGCGACGACGAGCTGGTGATGGTGCAGGAAAGCGAAGACCTCGCGCAGGTCGAAGCCCTGCACCTGGACCGCAGCGGCACCTACAAGAAGTGACCGGGGCCCACCACCATGACCGTCTTCATCTTCCTCGCCTCGCTGCTGGCTGCCATGGCCATCGGCATCCCCATCGCCTACTCGCTGCTGCTGTCGGGCGTGGCGCTGATGTGGCACCTCGACCTGTTCGACGCCCAGATCCTGGCGCAGAACGTGATCAACGGCGCCGACAGCTTTCCGCTGCTGGCCGTGCCCTTCTTCATGCTCGCCGGCGAGATCATGAACGTGGGCGGCCTGTCGCGGCGCATCGTCAACCTGGCGCTCACGCTGGTGGGCCACTACCGCGGCGGCCTGGGCTTCGTGGCCATCGTCGCGGCCTGCATGCTGGCCGCGCTGTCGGGCTCGGCGGTGGCCGACACCGCCGCACTGGCCTCGCTGCTGCTGCCGATGATGGTGCGCGCCGGCCACGACAAGGCCAGCGCCGGCGGCCTGATCGCCTCGGCCGGCATCATCGCGCCGGTCATCCCGCCGTCGATCGGCTTCGTGATCTTCGGCGTGGCCGCCAACGTGTCCATCGGCAAGCTGTTCCTGGCCGGCATCGTGCCCGGGCTGCTGATGGGCGTGAGCATCGCGGTGGCCTGGTACTTCGTCTCCAAGCGCGAGAACATCACGCCGCCGGCCAAGGCCAGCACCGCCGCGCGGCTGCAGGCGCTCAAAGACTCCACCTGGGCGCTGGGCCTGCCGGTGATCGTGGTCGTGGGCCTGAAGTTCGGCGTCTTCACGCCCACCGAGGCCGCCGTGGTGGCCGCCGTCTACGCATTGCTGGTCTCCACCCTGGTCTACCGCGAGCTGAAGTGGAGCCGCCTGCCCGAGGTCTTCGTCAGCGCGGCCAAGACCACCGCGGTGATCATGTTCCTGGTGGCCGCGGCGATGGTCAGCGCCTGGCTCATCACGGTGGCCGACATCCCCGCCAAGATGATCAGCCTGCTCGAGCCGCTGATGGGCAACCAGACCCTGCTGCTGCTGGCCATCATGGTGCTGGTGATGGCCGTGGGCACGGCCATGGACATGACGCCCACCATCCTGATCCTCACGCCGGTGCTGATGCCGGTGGTCAGGGCCGCGGGCATCGACCCGGTGTACTTCGGCGTGCTGTTCATCATGAACAACGCCATCGGCCTGATCACCCCGCCGGTGGGCACCGTGCTCAACGTCGTCGCCGGCGTGGGCAAGATGAAGATGGACGAGGTCACCCGCGGCGTGCTGCCCTTCATGACCGCCCAGTTCATCGTGATGTTCCTGATGGTGTTCTTCCCCGCCTTGGTCATGGTCCCCGCGCGCTGGTTCGCCGGCTGAGCGTGACCCCACGCCTGTTTTTCCACCGCCACCCGTACCCCGAAGAGGAGACAAGCATGAACCGTTTCACCCGCCGCGCCGTGATGGCCGCCGTCACCATCGCCACGCTGGCCGCCAGCGGCCTGGCCCTGGCCCAGGAGCGCAGTTTCAAGTTCGCGCTGCAGAACCCCAAGGGCCACCCGCTGGAACTGGGCGCCACCAAGTTCGCCGAACTGGTGGCCGCCAAGTCGGGCGGCAAGTTGAAGGTCAACGTCTTCGCCGGCGGCACGCTGGGCGGTGATGCGGCCAACGTCTCGGCGCTGCAGGGCGGCACCATCGAGCTGGTGATGCTGAACTCGGGCATCCTGGCCTCGCAGGTCAAGGACTTCGAGGTCTTCGACTTCCCGTTCATGTTCGCCAACGGCAAGGAAGCCGACGCGGTGGTCGACGGCCCCTTCGGCCAGAAGCTGCATGCCAAGCTGGCCGACAAGGGCATCATCGGCCTGGCCTACACCGAGCTGGGCTTTCGCAACATCACCAACAGCAAGAAGGCGATCAACACGGTGGACGACATCGCCGGCCTCAAGCTGCGTGTGATCCCCAACGCGATCAACGTCGACTGGGTCAAGGCGCTGGGCGCCAACCCGACGCCGCTGGCCTTCCCCGAGGTGTATGCCGCGCTGGAGCAGAAGGCCATCGACGGGCAGGAGAACCCGCTCAACGTGATCCTGGCCAACAAGTTCGCCGAGGTGCAGAAGCACCTGGCGCTGACCAACCACCAGTACAACCCGCAGTCGATCATCTTCAGCAAGAAGGTCTGGGACACGTTGACCCCCGAGCAGCGCAAGGTGTTGCAGGACAGCGCCACCGAGGCCAGCAAGTTCCAGCGCCAGGCCTCGCGCGATGCGTCGGCCACCACGCTGGACGCGCTGAAGAAGGCCGGCATGCAGGTGACCGAGCTGTCGGCCGCCGAGCAGGCCAAGCTGCGCGACAAGCTCAAGCCGTTGATCGACAAGCATTGTGCGGCGATCGCCGAGACCGTCAAGGAACTGCAGGCCGAGCTGGCCAAGATCCGCAAGTGATTCGGTGATGGACCAACCGACCTCCATCAGCGTGGGCGGGCCGAGCGCCGGGCCGGTCCCGAGCCGGCCCGCCATGCCCTCGGGGGAGCGGCCGGCGTGCGCGGCGGACGAGCGGCCCAAACTGCTCTTGGGCCTGATCGGCTCCGGCATCCAGCAGTCGCTGACCCCGGCGATGCAGGAGCAGGAGGCCGCGGCCCAGGGCCTGCGCGCGCACTACCAGCTCATCGACCTCGACCGCGCCGGTGTCGGCGCCGAGGCCCTGCCCACGCTGTTGCAGGCCGCCCGCATCATGGGTTATGCCGGCCTCAACATCACCTACCCCTGCAAGCAGGCGGTGATCCCGTTGCTCGATGGCTTGTCCGACGAAGCACGGGCGATGGGCGCGGTCAACACCGTGGTGTTCGAGGGCGGCCGCGCCATCGGCCACAACACCGACGGCTCGGGCTGGGCCTGGGGCTTCACCCGGGCGCTGCCTGATGCCGACCTGTCGCGGGTGGTGCTGCTGGGCACCGGCGGCGCCGGCTCGGCGATCGCGCATGCGGTGCTGCGGCTGGGCGCGGCGCGGCTGATGCTGGTCGACACCGACCCGCAGCGCGCCCAGGCGCTGGCCGACAACCTGAATGCGCTGTACGGCGAAGGCCGCGTCAGCGCCGGCACCGAGGCCGCCGCGGTGCTGCCCGGCGCCACCGGCCTGATCCACGCCACGCCCACCGGTATGGTCAAGCTGCCGGGCCTGCCGCTGGATGCGGCGCTGCTGCGGCCCGATCTGTGGGTGGCCGAGGTGGTGTACTTTCCGCTCGAGACCGCGCTGCTGAAGGCGGCGCGCGCGCTGGGTTGCCCGGTGTCCGACGGGGGTGGCATGGCCGTGGGCCAGGCGGTGGGCGCCTTCGAGCTGTTCACCGGCCGGCGCGCCGACGCGGCCCGCGTGCGGGCGCACTTCCTGCGCATGGTGGCCGAGCGTTCGGCCGACTGAGCAGCAATCCACCCGGACTTCTACGATGGACACCGACACCCCCCGCGACCGCGAAGCCCTCGGCACCGTGCCCAACCCGCTGGGGTTGCACGGCATCGAGTTCATCGAATACGCCACCAGCCGGCCGCAAGCGCTGGGCCAGGTGCTCGAGATGATGGGCTTCCGGCCCGTGGCGCGGCACCGCTCGCGCGAGGTGCTGCTGTACCGCCAGGGCGGCATGAACGTGGTGATCAACGCCCATGTCGGTGACCGGCCCAACAACCGCGCACCCACCGAGACCCCGGTGATCACCGCGGTGGCGCTGCGCGTGCGCGACGCGGCCGCGGCCTACCGGCGCGCCCTGGATCGAGGCGCCTGGGCCGTGCCCACGCAGGTCGAGGTGATGGAGCTGAACATCCCGGCGATCCACGGCGTGGGCGCCAGCCGCCTCTACTTCGTCGACCGCTGGCAGGACTTCTCGATCTGGGACGTCGACTTCGTGCCCATCCCCACCGTCGACCCCAGGCCGCCGGCCATCGCCGGGCTGCACTGGTTCGGCATCGTGCAGTACATCGGCACCGATCGCATGGACGACTGGACCGAGTTCTACCGCGAGCTGTTCAACTTCGACGAACTGCCCGACGCGCAGCGCTTCGGCATCCTGCCCAAGGGCCGCATCCTGCGCAGCCCCTGCCGCAGCTTCTACCTGCAGCTGATCGAGCCCGAGCCGGGCATCGTCGACGCGGATCTGGAACGTGCCGGCGAAGAGAGCCTGCAGCGCATGGGCCTGGGCGCGCCCGACGTGCCGGCGGCGGTGGCCGCGCTGCGCGCGCGCGGTGTCGAGTTCGTCGAGGCCAGCGACCTGCACACCGAGCAGCGCGGCGCGCTGACCACCAGCTGGCTGGGTGGCGTGATGTTCGAGCTGGTGCACGACGAGGGCTGAGTCATGCATGCTCACGTGATCGAAGCCGAGCGGGCCGAGCGCCGGGCCGCTCCCAAGCCGGCCGCTCGCTGGCGAGTGCCGCCCACTGGGCGGCACTCGTCCCCGCTCGCCCCCTCGGGGGACCGGCCGACGTACCCGTCGAACGAGGGGCTCCAATGACACAGCGCACGGGCAACTTCGACGACTTCGGCATGGACACGATCTCGCTCGCGGGGTCGCTGGAGAACAAGCTTCAGGCCATGCGCGAGGCCGGCTTCAGCCAGGTGATGCTCAAGGCCAACGACATCGTCGGCCACGACGGCGGGGTGGACGCCGCGGTGCGTGCCGTCAAGGCCAGCGGCCTGCGTGTCACCGGCTTCCAGGTGCTGCGTGATTTCGAAGGCCTGTCGGGCCACCTGCACAACTACAAGGTCGACATGGCCAAGGCCATGCTGGAGATGGCGCATGCACTCGGCGCGCCGGTGCTGCTGGCTTGCAGCAGCACCAGCCAGCACGCCACGCAGGACCTCGACGCCATCGCGCGTGACCTGCGCAAGCTGGCGATGCTGGCCGTGCCGCTGGGCATCAAGGTGGCCTACGAGGGTCTCAGCTGGGGCCGCACCATCAACGAGTACACCACCGCCTGGGACGTGATCTGCCGCGCCGACGCGCCCAACCTGGGGCTGGGTTTCGACAGCTTCCATGCCTTCGCCACCCAGACCTCGCTGGACGACCTGGCATTGCTCGATCC
>JAURXG010000423.1 GCA_030654555.1 Aquabacterium sp. | reverse complement strand
CGGTGCGGCCGGCGGGGCAGGCGCTTGCACCGGCTCGGCGGGTGCACCGGCCATGGGCGCTGCGGCCGCGGCGTCGGTCTCGATGCGGATCAGCTCGGCCCCCACCGCCAGCATCTGCCCGACCGCACCGCCCAGCGCCAGCACGCGGCCGGCCACCGGCGACGGGATCTCCACGCTGGCCTTGTCGGTCATCACGTCGGCCAGCGCCTGGTCTTCGGCCACGCTGTCGCCGGGCTGCACATGCCAGGCCACCAGCTCGACCTCGGCGATGCCTTCACCGACATCGGGCACCTTGATCACGCGGGTGCTCATCTCAGTACCGCCCGGCCGTTCCGAAGGTACTGAGGGCCCCCTCGGGGGGCAGCGAACGAAGTGAGCGTGGGGGTTGTTTCATCTCACACCTCCGTAGCGCGGCGCAGCGCCGCGGCCACCCGCGCCGGGCCGGGAAAGTAGGCCCACTCCAGCGCGTGCGGATACGGCGTGTCCCAGCCGGTCACGCGCTCGATCGGCGCCTCCAGGTGGTAGAAGCAGTGCTCCTGCACCAGCGCCGCCAGCTCGGCGCCGAAGCCGCTGGTGCGCGTGGCCTCGTGCACGATCACGCAGCGCCCGGTCTTCTTCACCGACGCGACGATGGCCGCCAGGTCCAGCGGCCACAGGCTTCGCAGGTCGATGATCTCGGCATCGATGCCGGTCTCGGCGGCGGCCGCCTCGCTGACCCAGACCATCGTGCCGTAGGTCAGCACCGTCACCGCGGTGCCGGGGCGGAACACCGCCGCGCTGTCCAGCGGCACGGTGTAGTGGCCCTCGGGCACCTCGCCCAGCGCATGCTGCGACCAGGGCACCACCGGCCGCTCGTGGTGGCCGTCGAAGGGGCCGTTGTACAAGCGCTTGGGCTCGAGGAAGATCACCGGATCGTCGTTCTCGATCGACGCGATCAGCAGGCCCTTGGCGTCGTAGGGGTTGCTGGGCATCACGGTGCGCAACCCGCACACATGGGTGAACAGCGCCTCGGGGCTCTGGCTGTGCGTCTGCCCGCCGTAGATGCCGCCGCCGCAGGGCATGCGGATGGTGATGGGCGCAGTGAACTCGCCGGCCGAGCGGTAGCGCAGCCGCGCCGCCTCCGAGACGAGCTGGTCC
>JAURXG010000422.1 GCA_030654555.1 Aquabacterium sp. | reverse complement strand
GATGGTGCTGCTGCCGCTGGGCGGCGCCAGCCTGGCGCTGGCGCTGAGCGCCAGCCTGGTCTCGGGCGGCTGGAACTTCACCCTCAAGCCGCTGGCGCCCAAGTTCAGCAAGCTCGACCCGCTGGCCGGGCTGGGCCGCATGGTCTCGGGTCAGCATCTGGGTGATCTGGTCAAGGCCAGCGTGCTGGCGCTGCTGCTGGGCAGCGTGGGCGGGGTCTGGCTCTACCTGCACCTGGGTCAGTTCCACGACGCGCTGACCATGCCGCTGCCGGTGGCGCTGGCCCACACCGGGCAGGCGCTGCTGAACGGCCTGGCGCTGCTGCTGGTGGTGCTGGTGGTGTTTGCCGCCATCGACGTGCCACTGCAGCGCCTGAACCTGCGCAACCGCCTGAAGATGAGCCACCAGGAGGTCAAGCAGGAGCACAAGGAGGTCGAGGGCAACGTCGAGATGAAGGGCCGCATCAAGGCGCGCATGCGCGAGATGGCCCGCAAGCGCATGCTCGCCGCCGTGCCCAAGGCCGACCTGGTGGTGATGAACCCCACCCACTACGCGGTGGCGCTGAAGTACGACGAGGGCGCGATGGCCGCGCCGCGCGTGGTGGCCAAGGGCGCCGACCTGATGGCGCTGAAGATCCGCGACATCGCCCGCGAGCACCAGGTGCCGGTGCTGCAGTCGCCGCCGCTGGCGCGTGCGCTCTACACCCACACCGAGGTCGACCACGAGATCCCGGCGCGGCTGTTCTCGGCCGTGGCGCAGGTGCTGGCCTATGTCTACCAGCTGCGCGCGGCGATGGCCGGGCGCGGCGCCATGCCCAACGAGCTGCCGCCGATCGCGGTGCCGCCCGATCTCGATCCGCAGACGGCGCCCGACGCCGCGACCGCCACGGATGCCAATGCAGAGGCCACGCCCTAAATGAACCCGCTGATCGCACAACTCAAGGGCCTGCTCGAAGGCCGGCTGGCCACCCAGGCCGCGGCCAAGCTGGGCGTCAGCGCCACGCTGCTGCGCTCGCTGGGCGCGCCGATCTTCATCGTCATGGTGCTGGCGATGATGGTGCTGCCGCTGCCGCCCTTCGCGCTGGACCTGCTGTTCACCTTCAACATCGCGATGGCGCTGATGGTGGTGATGGTGGCCGCCAACATGGTGCGCCCGCTGGACTTCGCCGCCTTTCCCACCGTGCTGCTGGTCACCACGCTGCTGCGGCTGAGCCTGAACGTGGCCTCCACCCGGGTGGTGCTGCTGGAAGGCCACAACGGCGCCGGCGCCGCGGGCAAGGTGATCGAGAGCTTCGGCCACTTCCTGATCGGCGGCAACTTCGCGGTCGGCCTGATCGTCTTCGCGGTGCTGGTGGTGATCAACTTCATCGTCGTCACCAAGGGCGCCGAGCGCATCGCCGAGGTGGGCGCGCGCTTCACCCTGGATGCCATGCCCGGCAAGCAGATGGCGATCGACGCCGACCTGAACGCCGGCCTGATCGACGAGAAGGAGGCCAAGCGCCGCCGGCTCGAGGTGGGCGAGGAGGCCGACTTCTTCGGCTCGATGGACGGCGCCAGCAAGTTCGTGCGTGGCGACGCCATCGCCGGCATGCTGATCCTGGTGATCAACATCGTCGGGGGCTTCATCATCGGCGTGGTCAGCCACGGCCTGAGTGCCGGCGATGCCGCCGACCGCTACGTGCTGCTGGCGGTGGGCGACGCGCTGGTCGCGCAGATCCCGGGGCTGCTGATCTCGGTGGCCGCGGCGATGGTGGTCTCGCGCGTGGGCAAGGAGCAGAACATCGGCAGCCAGATCGGCAGCCAGGTGTTCGGCAGCAGCAAGGCGCTGGGCGTCACCGCCGGCATCATCGGCACGCTGGGGCTGATCCCGGGCATGCCGCACCTGGTGTTCCTGATGATCGCCGCGGCGCTGGGCACGCTGGCCTGGTGGCTGGAGCGGCGCGACAAGCTGGCCGCCGCCGCGCCCGCGGCACCGCCACCCGACGCGCAACCGGCCAACGCCGAGGCCAGCTGGGACGACCTGCTGCCGGTCGACACGCTGGGCCTGGAGGTGGGCTACCGCTTGATCGCGCTGGTCGACAAGACCCGCGCCGGCGACCTGCTCAGCCGCATCAAGGGCGTGCGCAAGAAGTTTGCCGGCGAGGTGGGCTTCCTGCCGCCGGCGGTGCACATCCGCGACAACCTGGAGCTGAAACCCAGCGCCTACCGCGTGCTGCTGCGCGGCGCCGTGGTGGGCGAGGGCGAGGCCTTCCCGGGCATGCTGCTGGCCATCAACCCCGGCGGCGCGACGGTCAAGCTGCCCGGCACGCCCACCACCGATCCGGCCTTCGGCCTGCCCGCCACCTGGATCGAGGAGCGCCAGCGCGAAATGGCCCAGATGAACGGGTTTACGGTGGTTGATTGCGCGACCGTCGTGGCGACCCATCTTTCACACTTGATGCAAGTGAACGCAGCTCGCCTGCTGGGTCGTGTGGAGACCCAGCAACTCGTGGAGCACGTCACGAAACAGGCCCCCAAGCTCATCGAGGACGTGATTCCCAAAATGGTCGGCATCGCCACATTGCAGAAGGTCCTGCAGCTGCTGCTGGACGAAGGCGTGCACATCCGCGACATGCGCTCGATCGTCGAGTGCATCGCCGAGCACGCCGCGGTGGCCACCGATCCGGCCGAGCTGGCCCGCCGCATCCGCGTGCACCTGGCGCCGGTGATCGTGCAGCAGATCTACGGCCCGGTGAAGGAGCTGGACGTGATCGCGCTGGAGCCCGACCTGGAGCGCCTGGTCACGCAAGCCCTGACCAGCCCGCACGGCGCCGCGCTCGACCCCGGCGTGGCCGACACCCTGACCCGCGCCGCGGCCGACACCGCCCGCAAGCAAGAAGATTCGGGCCTGCCCGCCTGCCTGCTGGTGCCCGACGCCATCCGCGTGCCGATGGCACGGCTGCTCAAGCGCGCCGCACCG
>JAURXG010000421.1 GCA_030654555.1 Aquabacterium sp. | reverse complement strand
GTGCCGGCCAGCAACTCGGGGCGCGCGCGCTGCAGGTAGCCCAGCAGCGCGGCCGTGGCCAGCCCTTCGACCAGACCGATGGCGCCGTGGATCGGCAGCATCAGCAACAGGAAGGACTTCAACGGCAGGGCGCTGATGCCCGACGCCGTGGTCTGCAGCACCACACCCAGCGCGGCCAGCTGCAGGCCGACCACGGCCGCTGCCACCGCCGCCAGGCTGCGGCGCAGTGGGCCGGGCGACGCGCCGGCCAGGGGCCGGTAGACCAGCGGGTAGGCCACCCAGCAGGTCAGCACGCCCAGGTTGAAGAGGTTGGCGCCAAAGGCCAGCAGCCCGCCATCGGCGAAGAACAGCGCCTGCACCGCCAGCACCGAGGCGACCACCACCAGTGCCGCATGCGGCCCCAGCAGGATCGCCAGCAGCAGCGCGCCGCCCAGATGGCCGCTGGAGCCGGTGCCGGGGATCGCGAAGTTGATCATCTGCGCGGCGAAGACGAAGGCGCCGAGCATGCCCATCAGCGGCACCCAGGCCTCGTCGCTGCGGTCGCGCAGCCGGCGCGATGCCAGGGCCAGCGCGCCGGCCGCGACGGCCCACAGCGCCCCGCCGACGACGGGCGACAGCAGTGCATCGGCCATGTGCATCTTCGAATCCTTGCGTGAGGTGCGGCCAGAGCGCCGCTGACTCGGCAGTATCACAAATGTATGAAGAAATGCCAGGTGTTCTTATCAAGGCTTGGGCCGTCGACGCCGGACCAGCCCGGGCCAGGCGCCGGGGCCGCGAAGGCTGCACCTGCACGAGGGTCGCTCGCGACGCGCGCCGCCGGGTGGATCAGAATGTCAGAACTGACTGGGCAGGCGTCCTGCCGCAAACCGCGTTGCACCGAACATGCCTTTTGAGCTGACCTGGGAACACGGCGGTGTCTATCGCCGGTACTTCGGTCGTGTCACGATCGACGAGCGCCGGCGCTCCTTCGATGCGATCTGTGCCGATCCCCGCTTCGACGACCTGCAGTACACGATCACCGACTACCTGGAGGTCGAGCGTTACGAGATCACGCGCGACGCCACCGCCGAGATCGCGGCCCTGCACATCGCGCCCTTGCTCACCAATCCCAACATCGTCATTGCGGCGGTCGTCGTCGATGAACGGATCATCGCGGCGATCCATCAATTCATCGGCCTGGGTTTCGTCTCCCAGCCCTACCGCATCTTCGCGACGGCGGCTGCGGCCAGGGACTGGATAGCAGCCCAGCCGCCCCGACTGGACCCGCGCCCGCCGCACCTGCCGCGCTGAGTGCCCCGGCAGGGCCGCCTTGCCGGTCGGCCGCGGCGGCCCGAAGGTCTCTCGTGTATGGTCGACCCGCCGCATCCAAGCCGCCAGGACCGCCCCATGGAACGCTTCACCATCTCGCTGGACGACAAGCTGGCGCAGGAGTTCGACCGGCGCATCGCCGCCCAGGGATATGCCAACCGGTCCGAGGCGGTGCGTGACCTGCTGCGCAGCGAGCTGGAGCGCACGCGCCAGGACGACCACAGCGCGCTGCACTGCATCGCCTGCCTCAGCTACGTGTTCAACCACCACGAGCGCGACTTGATGGAGCGCATCACCGGGCTGCACCACGAGCACCACGACCTGACGGTGTCGACCATGCACGCCCACCTCGACCACGACCATTGCCTGGAGACGGTGATCCTGCGCGGCCCCACCGCCGAGGTGCGGCGCTTTGCCGACAGCGTGTGCGCCCAGCGCGGGGTGCACCACGGCAAGCTCAACCTGATCAGCGTCGAGCAGCACCTGCCGCATCGGCACGGGCACGGTGCGCAACCGGCCTCGACCGAGGCGCCGCACCTGCACCTCAAGCCCGCCACCTGAACGACTGACGCCAGGGTGACAAGGCGGCGCGGTCGTGCGCCCATGCAGCTGCCAACTTGACTTGCATCAGGCGTGGCGCGCTGACCGGTGCCTAGAGTGCCGCAGCGGAGGGTGCCATGAGTCCTGTCGGAATGAGTCTGCTGATGCTGCTGGCCCTCGCGGGCTTTGCCGCACTGAGCTGGCGCAAGCTGCAAGTGGTGGTGGCATTGCAGCCCGAGGTGCGCTGGGACCAGCCGCTCGAACGCCTGCGCAGCGTGCTGCTCAACGGCTTGCTGCAGCGGCGCATGGTGCAGCGTGAGTGGCGGCCGGGGCTGATGCACGCGGTGATCTTTCTCGGCTTCATGTCGCTGCTGCTGCGCAAGCTGCAGTTGATCGCCATTGCCTACCACGAGCCCGCGGTGTTCCCGGACTGGTTCGGCGGGCCGTTCGCGGCGTTCAAGGACTTCATCGAGCTGGCGGTGATCGCCGCGGTGCTGTATGCCTTCTGGCGCCGCTTCGTGGCGCGGCCGGCGCGGCTGGAGCCCAACCGCGAGGCGGTGCTGGTGCTGGGGCTCATCCTGGTGATCATGCTCACCGACCTGGCCTTCGACGGCTTCCGCTTCGCGCTGCTGTCGGCCAGCGAGCCGGGCATCGCGCACGAGCGGGCCTTCGCCTTTGCCGGGGGTGCGGTGGCCGCCGCCTTCCAGGGCGGGTCGTCCGGCGTGCTGCAGGCGGGCTACCTGCTGTCGTACTGGACGCAGATGGTGGTGGTGTTCGGCTTCCTGGTGCTGCTGCCCACCGGCGAGCACTTCCACATCGTCACCGCGTTGCCCACGCTGTTCTTCCGGCGCGGGCGGCCGGCCAACCGGGTGCCCAGCGTCGACATCGACCAGCTGATGGAAGCCACCGAGGAGGCCGACATGAAGGCCGGTGTGCGCACCGCCGCCGACCTGGTGTGGAAGGACGGGCTGGACGTCTTCACCTGCACCGAATGCGGCCGCTGCAAGGACGCCTGCCCGACCCACCTGACCGGCAAGCCCTTGTCGATGAAGATGGTCAACGACCGCCTCAAGCACCACCTGGTCGAACAGCGTGAGCGGCTCATCGCGCATGATCCGAAATCCGAACTGCCGGCGCTGGTGGGCCCTGTGATCAGCGAGGACACGCTGTGGGCCTGCACCACCTGCGGCTACTGCGAGGCGGCCTGCCCGATCGAGCTGGAGCACCTGCCGCGCTTCCTGCGCATGCGCCAGCACCAGGTGATGATCGCCGGCGAGTTTCCGCACGAGCTGAAGAAGGTGTTCGAGGCCTACGAGTCGCAAGGCAACCCCTGGGGCCTGCAGGCCGCTCAACGTGGCGATTGGGCTCAAGGCTTGAACGTGCCGGTGGTGCGCAGCGCCGAGGACATGGCCGCGCTGGATGGCCTGTTCTACGTCGGCTCGGCGATGAGCTTCGACCCGCGCGGACAGAAGATCGCGCGCGCCTTCGTCACCATCCTGCAGCGCGCCGGCGTGCGCTTCGGCATCCTGGGGCCCGACGAGGGCTCCACCGGCGAATGTGTGCGGCGCGTCGGCAACGAGATGCTGTTCCAGCAGCTGGCGGCCGCGCTGGTCGGGACGCTCAACGAGCGTGGCGTCAAGCGCATCGTCACCTGCGATCCGCATGCGCTGAATTCACTGCGCAACGAGTACCCCGAGTTCGGCGGCCACTACGAGCTGGTGCACCACACGCAGTTGATTGCCGAACTGCTGGCGCAGGGCCGCATCCGCGTGGGCAATGCGCTGCAGCAGGTGGTCTTCCACGACCCCTGCTACCTGGGCCGGCACAACGGCGAGTTCGACGCCCCGCGCGAGGTGCTGGGCCGCTTGTGCAGCGATGCGCCGCTGGAGATGGAGCGCTCGCGCGAGAAGGCCATGTGCTGCGGCGCTGGCGGCGGTCGCATGTGGATGGAAGAGACCATCGGCCAGCGCATCAACATCACCCGGGTCGAGCAGGCACTGGCACTGAAGCCGCAGACCATCGCCACGGCCTGCCCCTACTGCGCGGTGATGATGGCCGATGGCCTGGCCGCGCTGCCGGGGGCCGGTGCCACCCAGTCGCGTGACATCGCCGAGCTGGTGGCCGAGGCGCTGCTGGACTGACGCCCCGGCCGGCGCCGGCCCGGCCCGCGGCGATCAGGGCGCCGGGTCGAAGGCGATGGTCACCAGCCGCTGGTCGGCATCGCGCGTCACCAGCACCAGCCGCCCCTGGCCCAGCGGCACCAGGGGCGCCTGGCCGCCATAGCGGGTGTCGATGGCCAGCCCGCCCAGCGACAGGGCCGATGACCAGCGGCCGTCGCTCATCGTCGCGAACAGGCTGCGGCCCGGGGTGACGCGTGTCCAGCCCGCGTCGGCCTGCTCCTCGAGCAGCAGGGCGAAGCGGTCGTTGCCCAGCGCCGACAGCAGGCTGCGCCGGTAGGGCGTGCCGGAGAACGCCGTGCGCGGCGCGCCCAGTCCGTCGCGCGACACGCTGCGCTGGCACACCACCTGCGCGTCGGGCAGGCTGGTCAGGGTGACCAGGCCCTGCCCACTGACGGCATCGACCGCCAGCCCGAGGCCGCCCCAGAACCGCATGTCGACGAAGCCGGGCGGCGGTGGACAGGTGAGCTTCCAGCTGGGGTCGTCGGCCGGTGCCGGGCGACCGCGCTGCTCCGGTGTCGGCGGTGGCGGTGCGCTCGTGTCGGGACCGGGCAGCAGTTGGTAGCGCCACTCCACATCCGGCGCGCCCAGCAGGGTGCGGCCACGCTGGTAGACCGCATGGATGTCGCCGTTGGCCGCTGCCACGCCTTGGAACAGGCCGATGTCGAGTCGGCTGGCCGCATCGAACACGCCCTGCATCTGCCAGCCGCCGGGCTCCAGCACATAGGCGGCCAGCTTCTTCACCGCGCCCCACACCGGCACGGCGATGCCCGGGCCCACCCAGATGTCCAGGCGGCGCCGGGCGGGCACCGATGCCGAGGGCGGGCCGACACAGCGCAGTGGCGGGCCGCCGCGCACGAAGGCCTCGCAGGGCGGGCCGGACTCGCGTGCCCAGCGGCCCTGGCGCCAGGCCAGATGGTGGTGGTCGATCAGCGCATGCGCCACGCCGTCGTGGTCGAACGCCAGGTCGACACGGGGATAGGCGCCCGGCAGCGGCCCCGGCGCGAACAGGCTGTCGGGCAGGCCCTGCACCTGGGGCCTGGCGTCCGCGGCGTCGACCACGGCATGGCGCCAGCGGCGGGTTGCCTCCTGGCGGTAGAGCACGTGCAGCCGCCCATCGGGCGCTGCGGCTGCGGCCAGTGCGATCGACACCGGCATCGGATCGAGCACCGTCGGCGGGCGCGGTTGCCAGGCC
Organism: Aquabacterium sp.; assembly: GCA_030654555.1. Taxonomy (GTDB): domain Bacteria; phylum Pseudomonadota; class Gammaproteobacteria; order Burkholderiales; family Burkholderiaceae_C; genus Pseudaquabacterium. The sequence continues at coordinate 7,991 of JAURXG010000421.1, read as the reverse complement.
GGCGCCTGCACGCCCGCCGGTGCCAGCGCGGCATCCGGCGATGGTGGCGGCGTCGTGCTGCAGCCCAGCCCCAGCGTGGCCAGTGCGATGGCCGTGAGCCGGCCGATCGCCACCCGCGCCGACGACGCCGCTGCAACCCGGGCAATCAACCTTTCAGACCCTGGCGCATCCAAATTGCATCCTCCTGCTCCAGTTCCTCGAGCCGGCCCTCGATGTCGCCGATCACGTGGTCGAGCTCGGGCAGCATCACGTCCTGCAGCGCGCGGGCCCGGCGCACCGAGCGGCGGTATTCGAACGACAGGCGCTCGAGGTTGCCCGACACGGCGGCCAGTTCGACGCCGATGGCCATGGCCGCGGCAAAGGTCTGTTGGCAGGCCTTGGCTTCGGGCGAGGGCATCACGGCGTCGTTCACCGCGGCGGCGTGGTCGCCAGCCTGCCAGGTGGCCGCCTGCAGACGCACGCCCATCAGTGCGCGTGCGGTGATGGGCACCAGGGTGCCGGCCAGATCGGCCGGTGGATGCACCTGCAGGCCCTGCAGGCCGTGGCGCGCCACGGCCGATTGCAGGGCCGCCACCGCATCGGCATGCAGCTGGGCAAAGCGCTGCTGCAGGCGCGCATGCAAGGCCAGCTGGCGCAGGATTTCGCCGGCCAGCAGCAGGCACTTCTCGTCGAGGAAGACGTAGCCCTCGTGCATCGCACGGCGCTCGTCCTTCATCTCGATGACGGCGCTGCGGGTGGGGCTGACGTCGCTCATCGTGCGGGTCGGTCAGGGCCTGGCGATGACGTGGTCACCGCCAAGCCGGGGTCTGGCCGCCTGCCTTACTTGGCGAACACCAGCGTCAGCGCATCGTCGCCGCTGGCATGCTGCACCTGGGCGTTGTCGAAGGCCGCGAAGCCGAACAGGTAGCGACCGGCCAGGTTGTCGAACTGCACGTCGTACTTGCTGCCGGTGACCAACTTGCGCGCCACCACCGAGGTGTGCAGGCCGTTGGCCCAGCTGTAGGCCACCTTGATGTCGGCGCGGTCGCCCTTGACCGGCAGGATGATGTAGGAGGCCACTTCGTCGCCGGGCTTGAACTTGCTGTCGTCGAAGGGCACCTCGTCGCCGGCCTTGATGTAGTAGCTGCCACCGGCCGTGGCGGCCTTGGCGTCGCGGTTCATGAACTTCGGCTTGCCGTTCTCGAGATTGAAGCCGGCGTACTCGGGGCCGCCCGGGTCGCTCTTGCGGCCGGCGTTGGGGCTGGTCTTGGGGTCGTAGCGCGTGTGGTCGGCGTACTGGTCGTCGACGATGCCGAAGGGGGCGGTGCGCTGGCCCTTCATGTGCCACATGTCGGAGATCTCGCCCTCGCTCTTGGTGTACTTGTTGCCGAAGGGCTTGCCTTCGCCCACGTGGCACATCACCGCGCAGCCCTTGTTCTCGAAGCCCTTCACCGAGTTGCCGATCGGCCACAGCATGGCCCACTTGTCCTCGTAGTAGACGTTGTCGTCGCCGCCCTTGTCGGCCGGGTCCTTCAGCTTCTTCCACGAGCCGTCGGCCTGCTTCTGGTAAGGGCCGCGGCGGCGTGAATCGGTGGGGTCGGGGTACTGCACCAGCATGTACAGCGTGTCACCGGCCCAGGCCGCCTTCAGCGTGGCGGTGGTCTCGCCCTTGCCGCCGGCGAAGTTGACACCGCCGCTCAGCGGCACGGTCAGTGCGCGCGCCTGCGCCCACACCGGGTCATTGGCACCGGCGGCCAGGTTGGGTGCGGCGGCGGCTTTCACCGCGACCAGGGTGTTGGGGGCGGTCGACTCCTGCACGGCGGTGCAGCCGGCCAGGCCCATCAGGGCGGCTGCCGTGGCAGTGGCCGAGAGGCGGAGGGTGAGGCGCATGGTGGGATCTCCTTTTGGGTGGGTCTTGCCCGCCCGGGCCATCGTTGCAGTTGGGCGGCGCTGGCCTTTGCGGGGCTGACGTCATGCTGCTGCGCGGCGGGCCGAGACGGCATGATGTGGGTCAATCCGGGCGGTGGCCACCCGGATGGACGGGCCGCCGCTTGCGGCGCCTCAAGTCGGTGCGGCGAGGTGCGCAGCGATCTGCGCATCCGACAGCCGCGTCAACTCGCCGTGCGGCAGCCCGGCCAGCAGGCCCCAGCCCAGCGCCATGCTCTGGTCCAGCGTGCGCGCCTCGGCCTGGCTGACCAGCGTCTGCTCGAACGCGGTGCCGAAGCGCAGGTAGCGCCGGTCGGTGTCGGCCAAGCCTTCCTCGCCCACCACGCTGGCCAGCACGCGGGCCTGCGCGGCGCGGGCATAGGCGGCGTACAGCTGGCTGGCCAGCGCGGGGTGGTCGGGGTGGGTGTAGCGGCCGCCGGTGCCGTCCTTCATCAGCCGCGACAGGCTGGGCAGCACGTTGACCGGCGGGTAGATGCCGCGCCGGTCCAGGTCGCGCGAGAGCACGATCTGGCCTTCGGTGATGTAGCCGGTGAGGTCGGGGATCGGGTGGCCGATGTCGTCGGCGGGCATGGTCAGGATCGACAGCTGGGTGAGCGTGCCCGGGCTGCCGCGCAGGCAGCCAGCGCGTTCGAACAGCGTGGCCAGGTCGCTGTACATGTAGCCCGGAAAGCCCTTGCGGCTGGGGATCTCGCCCTTGCTGGACGACACCTCGCGCAGCGCCTCGCAGTAGTTGGTCATGTCGGTCAGGATCACCAGCACATGCTTGCCGCAGGCAAACGCCAGGTACTCGGCCGCGCTGAGTGCGTAGCGCGGCGTCAGCAGGCGCTGGGTGCTGGAGTCGCTGGCCAGGTTGAGGAACAGCGCGGTGCGCTCCAGCGCGCCGCCCTGCTCGAGGCAACGGCGGAAGTACTCGGCGCTGTCGTAGGGTACGCCGATGCCGGCGAAGACGATGACGAAGTCGTCGCTGGCCTCGCCGCGAAGCCTGGCATGACCGGCGATCTCCATCGCCAGCCGGTCGTGCGGCAGGCCGCCACCCGAGAACAGCGGCAGCTTCTGGCCGCGCACCAGGCTGTTCATCAGGTCGAGCGTGCTGATGCCGGTCTCGATGAAGTCGCGGGGCAGGGCGCGCGCCACCGGGTTCAGCGGCAGGCCCTCGATCGGCGCCTTGCGGTGCACGGCCACCGGCGGTCCGCCGTCGATGACCTGGCCCACGCCGTTGAACACCCGGCCCAGGATGCCCGGCCCCAGGCCGAAGGACAGCGGCTCGCCCTGGAACCGCACCACCGTGGCTTCCAGCGACAGCCCCGCCGTGGATTCGAGCACCTCGATGGTCATGAACTGCTCGTCGATGGCGGCGATGCGGCCCAGCCGCGAGCGGCCGTCGGGGCCGCGCACGTCCACCGCGTCGTGCAGGCCGACGTCCAGCGTGCGCCGCAGGAACAGCAGCGGGCCTTCCAGCCGCGTGGCGGCGCCTTCAACCGTGAGCAGCATCGCGGGCTTCCGGGGTGGCGGGTGTGTCGGGTGCGGCCGCCGGGGGCGCGGCCTCGGCGGCGGGCGTGAGCTGCGCCAGTTCACGCTCCAGGCGCGCCTGCAGCTCGGCGAACTTCGGCAGCGCGTCGTCGGCGATCTCCTCGCCCATGCGCTGCAGCGCGCGCAGGCAGCCCATGCCGGCGATGCGCTCGGGCGTGGCGCCGGCGGCCAGCGCGGCCTCGGCACCGTCGACGAAGCGGCCCAGCAGCCGCATCATCGCGGCCTGGCGTGCCGGGCTGCAGACGCGGTCGATCTCGGAGAAGGCCGACTGGCGCAGGAAGGCCTCGTTGATCAGCTCGGCACACAGCAGCGTGAGCTGCTGGCGCGCGGGCAGGGCGTCCTTGCCGATGATGCGGGCCATGCGCTCGAGCTGCGCCTGCTCGTCGAGCAGCGTCAGGAAGCGCCGGCGCAGCGCCAGCCACTGGCCGTTGCCCTGCGTGGCCCACCACGGGGCGAATTCACGCGCATCTTCGGCATAACTCTGCAGCGGGTGGATGGCCGGGTAGAAGCGGGCCTGCGCACGCTTGACGTCCAGCGCCCAGAAGGCCTTCACATAACGCTTGGTGTGGCTGGTCACCGGCTCGGAGAAGTCGCCCGAAGGCGGGCTGATCGCGCCCATCACGGTGACCGAGCCGATGCCCGCGCCCAGCGTCTCGACCAGCGCCGCGCGCTCGTAGAAATCGGCCAGCCGGCTCGACAGGTAGGCCGGGTAACCGCCTTCGCCGGGCAGCTCGCCGAAGCGGCCCGACACCTCGCGCAGCGCCTCGGCCCAGCGGCTGGTGGAGTCGGCCATCAGCGCGACATGCAGGCCCTGGTCGCGGAAGTACTCGGCCACGGTGATGGCGCAGTAGATGCTGGCCTCGCGCGCGGCCACCGGCATGTTCGAGGTGTTGGCGATGATGACGGTGCGCTCCATCATCGGCCGGCCGGTGCGTGGATCGGTCAGCGTGGGGAACTCGTCGAGCACGCCGGCCATCTCGTTGCCGCGCTCGCCGCAGCCCAGGTAGACGATGACGTCGGCGTTGCAGCCCTTGGCCAGCGCCTCCAGCAGCACCGTCTTGCCGGTGCCGAAGCCGCCGGGGATCGCCGCCTTGCCGCCCTGCGCCACCGGGAACAGGCAGTCCAGGATGCGCTGGCCGGTGACCAGCGGCACCTCGGTGGGCAGGCGGCGCGTGACCGGCCGTGGTGTGCGCACCGGCCAGGCATGGCTCATCGCCAGTGCGCGGGTGCTGCCGTCGCCCAGGCGCAGGGTGCAGACCGTCGCCTCATCGGTGTAGTCACCGGGCGGCACCACCGACTCGACCACGCCCGCCACGTCGGGCGGCGCCAGGCAGCGCTGGGCGCGGCCGGCCCCGCCGGTGGCCTCGCCGATCACCGCGCCGGGGCCCAGCAGCGCGCCCGCCACCACCTGCGGCGTGAAGTGCCGCCGTGCCGTGCCCGGGCCGCGCAGGCCCGGCTGCACGAAGGCCGAACCGGTGTCCGACAGCGGCCGCAGCAGGCCGTCGAAGATCTGCCCCAGCAGGCCCGGCCCCAGGCGGATGGCCAGCGGCTGGCCGTCGCCATGCACCTCGGTGCCCGGTCGCAGGCCGGTGGTGTCTTCGTAGACCTGCACGACGATCAGGTCGTCGTGGATGCGCACCACTTCGCCCAGCAGCGCCTGCGGCCCGACCCGCACCGATTCGCGCAGCGCAAACGGCCCCTGCTTGGTGGCATGCAGCACCGGGCCGGCGATCCAGCGCACGATGGCCAGGCTCATGGGGTGGACTCCAGGTGGTGCAGCAGCCGCGCATCGACCGCGGCGCGGTCGGCCAGCAGGCCGTCCAGCGTGCCGTCGATGCGGTTGCCGTTGATGGCGATCCTGATGCCGGCCTTGATGCGCGGGTCGGCCTCGAACACCGGCGCGGCGCCATTGGCGGTTGCCAGCACGGGCGCCAGCGCCTGCTGCTCGGCGGCGGGCCAGTCGGGGGCATGGGCAATCTGCCAGGGACCGCGCGGCAGGCGGTCGCGCGCCGAGGCCAGCACCTCGCGCACCCAGGCGGCACGGGCGTCGGCCTGTTGCCAGCGCGCCTGAAGCGCGGCCGGCAACTGCTGCCAGGCCAGCTGCAGCAAGGCTGCGGTGCGCTGCTGTGCCTGCAGCCGGCGCTGCGTGGCCAGTTGCGCCTGCGCGGCGGCCAGGCGTTGCCGGCTCAGGTGGCGCTGCGACTCGAAGGCCTGGCGCAGGCGGGCAAGTGCCTCGGCCTGGGCCTGGCGGCGCAGCGCAGTGGCACGCACCCGGGCCTCGCCCAGGATCTGGGCGCACTGGCGCGCGCGGTCGGCCTCGACCAGATCGAGCAGCGCGCGGGTCTGCCGTTCGACGCTCATGCCTCGAGTCCCAACTGCGTGCGCAGCCGAGCGGCCAGATCGGGCAGCGGCACCTCGCCCTGCAGGTCGAGCACGATCAGCACCAGCGGCGACAGGGACGACAAGGCGCGTCGCAGCGGCCACTCGCCGACGCCGGCGGCCACCGCCGCCGACAGCAGCACCAGCGATGGGGGTGGCGTCTGCGCACAGGCGCGCGCCAGCGCCGCGGGTTGATCACCCGGGGCCGGCGTCTGCACTTGGGCACCGGCCAGGCGCCAGCCCGCGGCGCTGACCTCGTCACCGAGGTAGACCACCGTGCTCATGGCGGCACCCTCAGGCCTGCGGCCGGTCCCGCCAAGCGGGAGTGAGCCCCTTCGGGCGGCCGTGCGGTGTTCATCAACCCAGCCGGTTGAGCATCAGGATCGACACGATCAGCCCGTAGATCGCGATGCCTTCGGCCAGGCCGATGAAGATCAGCAGCCGGCCGAACAGCTCGGGCTTCTCGGCCAGCGCGCCCACCGCAGCGGTGCCCACCCGGGCCACGGCAAAGCCCGCGCCCAGCGACGACACGCCCGTGGCCAATGCCGCGCCGATGAACACCCAGCTGCTGTCCACGGCGGCGCGGGCGCCGCCGGCCTCGGTCGCGGCCAGGGCGCTGGGCGCCCACAGCAGCAGCGTGGTGCCGGCCAGTCCGAGCACCAGGGTCAGCGCGATCAGGGCCAAGGGCAAGCCAGAGGGTTTGGGCATTCAGGTCTCCTGCGTAGGGAAGGGGGGCGCCGACAAGGGCGGCGCGGCGAAGGGCGGCGCGGGCAGCGGGCGAAAGGCCCGCCCCTGGCCCTGCATGAAGCGGGTGAAGAACTCGAACAGCACCAGCCGCGTGGTCTGGATGGACACCACCATCGCCTCGAGCACGATGACCAGCGCGTTGCCCAGCACCAGCACCAAGGCCTTGGCCAGGCCGCTGTCGGCGGCGTCCATCAGCGCCACGATGGCCGACGACAGGCCGCCGTGTGCCAGCGCGAAGGCGCCCACGCGGGCGAACGACAGCGTGTTGATGAGGATCTGCAAGGTCTTCTCGACCAGCTCGCCGATGGCCGAGAAACCGGCCGCGATGCGCCCGGCGTTGATGGCATGGCCGACGCAGAAGGCCAGTGCGGCGGCGGCGGCCAGGCCCAGCGCCCGCGGCACGGCCAAGGCCGTCAGCAGTGCGAGGTAGACGACGATCAGCATCGCGTCGGTGAGCAGCCAGCGCCGCATCTCGCCGCGCCACCAGGCGGCCAGCGCGTCCAGCCCCAGCCCCAGCGTGAGCAGCAAGGCGCCGCCCAGCAGCGGCGCCATCAGCACCGACAGCGGCGCGTCCAGCGGGTGCAGCCACAGCGCGGGCAGCAGGCCGTGCAGGCCGAACACGCTGCCGAACAGCCACCCGAAGACCGCCGCCGCCAGGCCACCCACCATCAGCAGCCGAGCGATCGGGAAACGCGCGCGCAGCCACCAGCCCACGGCCGCCAGCAGCAGCCCCTGGCCCACGTCGCCGAACATGTAGCCGAACATCAGCGGCACGGCGATGGCCAGCAGCAGGCTGGGGTCGGCCTCGGTCGACGCCGGCATGCCGAGTGCGCGGCTGAACAGCTCGAACGGCCGCACCCAGGGTGGGTTGCTCAGCAGCAGCGGGGCGCGGGTGCCTTCGGGCGGGCGCGCATGGCGCAGCAGCGCGCGTGCCGGGCAGGCCTGCAGCGCCTGCGCCAGCAGCCGGCCGCTGCCGTCGCTGCACCAGCCGGTGATCCAGCAGAACAGCGGCCCGGCCTCGAGTGCCTGCACGTTGTGCAGCACCCACTGCAGGCGGTGCGCGTCACCCAGCGCGCGCGCCAGCCCGTGCTGGGCGTTCAGCGCGGCCAGCTGCGCCTGCAGCGCGCCGCGCTCGGCCTGCAGCGCCGACAGGCGCGCCGCCAGCTGGGCCTGGTTGGCCTCGGCGTCGGCCTGCAGCCAGGCCGGCACGCCATGGCTGCTGCCCTTGAGCGTGCCGACGCGCTGCGCCATCGCCTGCAGCGCGGCGTGGGTGCCGGCCACCAGCAGGTGCGGGGCGCCGTCGATCAGCAGCGGGCTGGTGATGGCCGACAGCCCGGCCGCAGCGGGTGCGTCGACTTGCAGCGCCGCGCCGGCATCGGTGCCGGGCGGCAGCACGAACAGCCGCACCG
>JAURXG010000420.1 GCA_030654555.1 Aquabacterium sp. | reverse complement strand
AGAAGATGCGGCCGAAATGGTCGCGATCGGGGAACACGTCGTCCTGGTTGGGCAGGTTGGCGCCGCCCGAGTCGACCAGGTAGATGCAGGGCCGGTGGTTCTGCGCGGCGATCTCCTGCGCGCGCAGGTGCTTCTTGACGGTCAGCGGGTAGTAGGTGCCGCCCTTGACGGTGGCGTCGTTGCAGACGATCAGGCACTCGATGCCCGCCACGCGGCCGATGCCGGCGATCATGCCGGCGCAGGGCGCGGCATCGGCGGTGTTGCCGCTGCGGTCCTTCTCGGGGTACATGCCCAGCGCGGCCAGCGGCGCGATCTCGAGGAAGGGCGTGTCGGGATCGAGCAGGCGCTCGACCCGCTCGCGTGGCAGCAGCTTGCCGCGGCCCAGGTGCTTGGCGCGGGCCTCGGCGCCGCCGCCTTCGCCAATGCGCTGCAGCTTGGCATTCAGGTCGTCGACCAGGGTGCGCATCGCCGCCGCGTTGTCGCGAAAAGCTTCCGAGCGGGGGTTCAGCTTGCTCTGCAGATGGGCCATGCAGTCTCCGGCAGGTGGATCGAACAACGCCGGCAGCTTAACAAGCCGGGGGCGGCGGGCATTATCAATTGACGTTTACGTAAACGTCAATTGGTGTGCATCGCCGGCATGCGGGTGCGCCACGCTGGCGCCCACCGGCGATTTCATGACAATGGTCAACCCACTGATCACAGGCGACAGGACATGGCGACAGCGCGCGTCGTTCCATTCACGGCGGGGGATGGCCGGGCACTGAACCTGATTCACGTGCAGGGCCGGCGCACGCCCGAGCGCGGGCCGGTGCTGCTGGTGCATGGCGCCGGGGTGCGGGCCAACATCTTCCGCCCGCCGGTGGCGCTGAGCTTCGTCGACGCGCTGCTCGACGCCGGCCACGATGTCTGGCTGGAGAACTGGCGCGCCAGCATCGACCTGCCGCTGTGCCACTGGACGCTGGACCAGGCCGCGCTGCACGACCACCCGGCCGCGGTGGCCCGCGTGCTGGCCGAGACCGGCGCGCGCAGCCTCAAGGCGGTGATCCACTGCCAGGGCTCGACCAGCTTCACGATGTCGGCGGCGGCCGGGTTGCTGCCGCAGGTGGAGGCCATCGTCAGCAACGCGGTGTCGCTGCACCCGCTGGTGTGCAACGCCTCGCGGCTGAAGAGCGCGCTGGCCGTGCCGCTGGTGGGCCTGGTCACCGACCGGCTCGACCCGCAGTGGGGCGAGGGCCGCGGCGACGGCGCCGACCGCTGGGCCGCACGTGGCCTGCGCAAGCTGGTCGAACTGACCCACCGCGAGTGCGACAACGGCGTGTGCCGCTTCTCCAGCTTCACCTACGGCACCGGCTTTCCGGTGTTGTGGCGCCACGAGAACCTCAACACCGCCACGCACGACTGGCTGCGCGACGAGTTTGCCGCCGTGCCGATGAGCTTCTTCCGGCAGATGGCGCGCTGCATCGCCGCCGGCCACCTGCTGCGCCACGAGGCGCTGCCCGGCCTGCCCGCCGACTATGCCGCCGCGCCGCCGCGCACCGAGGCCCGCTTCACCTTCGTCGCCGGGCGCCGCAACGACTGCTTCCAGTGGCAGGGCCAGCGCGCCAGCTTCGAGTGGTTCGACCATCACCAGCCCGGCCGCCACGCGTTCGAGTTGTTCGACGACTACGGCCACCTCGACGTGTTCCTCGGCCAGCACGCCGCGCGCGACACCTACCCGGTGATGCTGGCGGCGCTGGCCGCCCCCGCCACGTCACCCGCCACCGAAGGAGCCCGACCATGACCGCCTCCGTCAAAGACGACCACACCGGCATCACCTTCCGCGAGACCATGGCCGGCCCCTTTTCGCTGGGCGCCACCGACCCCGAAGCCGGCGCCCAGGGTCCACACGCGCTGGCGATGCACGCCACCATCCACATCCACGACATCGACGCCTTCATCGCCGATCCGCGGCACCAGGCGCGGCTGACCGGCAGCGTCGACTTCGCGCCGCTGGGCATGGCCATGGCGGCCGACCACGGCGTGTTCGGGTTGTTCAGCCCCAGCGGCAACCCGGCGCTGACCTACATGGTCTACGAACTGGGTTTCGCCCACGCCGGCCAGCGCTGGTACCTGGCCGGCAAGAAGCATGTCAAGCTGGGCAGCCCGCTGCGGCTGTGGGGCGAGACCACCACGCTCTACGCCACGCTGCACCAGGGTGCCGACACCAGCGGGCCGGTGGCCGGCGCCGGCGTGCTGTCGCTGGGCGTGGTCGACCTGCTCAAGCTGCTGGGCACGCTGGAAGCCACCGACAGCGACAGCCTGCTCGAATCCGCCAGCGCCAAGGCCAAGTTCTTCGGCTTCTTCAGCCAAGAATT
>JAURXG010000419.1 GCA_030654555.1 Aquabacterium sp. | reverse complement strand
GGGTGCGGGTGGATGGTCTTGCCGATGTCGACCGCATCGGCGCCCATCTCGATGGCCAGCGCCACCTCGCCGATCATGTCGCCGGCAGGGGTGCCGACGATGCCACCGCCCAGGATCCTGCCGTGGCCATGCGCTTCGGGGCTGTCGTCGAACAGCAGCTTGGTGACGCCCTCGTCGCGGCCGTTGGCAATGGCCCGGCCCGAGGCCGTCCACGGGAACAGGCCCTTCCTGACCTTGATGCCACGCGCCTTGGCCTCGTCCTCGGTCAGGCCGACCCAGGCCACCTCGGGGTCGGTGTAGGCCACGCTGGGGATCACGCGGGCGTCGAACTGCGCCTTGCTGTCGCCGGCCGCCACCTCGGCGGCCACATGCGCCTCGTGCACCGCCTTGTGCGCCAGCATCGGCTGGCCCACCACGTCGCCGATGGCGAAGATGTGCGGCACGTTGGTGCGCATCTGCACGTCGACCGGGATGAAGCCGCGGTCGGTGACGGCCACGCCGGCCTTGTCGGCGCCGATCTTCTTGCCGTTGGGCGTGCGGCCCACGGCCTGCAGCACCAGGTCGTACAGGCCCTCGCTCTGCTTGCCGTCCAGGCCCTCGAACTTCACGCGGATGCCATCGGCGGTTGCCTCGGCAGCCACCGTCTTGGTCTTGAGCAGGATGTTGTCGAAGCGCGGCGCGTTCATCTTCTGCCACACCTTGACCAGGTCGCGGTCGGCGCCCTGCATCAGGCCGTCGAGCATCTCCACCACGTCGAGCCGCGCGCCCAGCGTGGAATAGACCGTGCCCATCTCCAGGCCGATGATGCCGCCGCCGACCACCAGCATCTTCTTGGGCGCCTGGCGCAACTGCAGCGCGCCGGTGCTGTCGACGATGCGCGGGTCGTCGGGCAGGAAGGGCAGCCGCACCGCCTGCGAGCCGGCGGCGATGATGCACTGCTTGAAGCGGATGGTCTGGGTCTTGCCGGTCTTGGCCTGGCCGTCGCCGGTGGTCTCTTCGAGCACCACGTGGTGCGGGTCGGCGAAGGCGCCATAGCCGCGCACCACCGTCACCTTGCGCATCTTGGCCATCGCCGCCAGGCCGCCGGTGAGCTTGCCCACCACCTTGTTCTTGTGGCCCAGCAGCTTGGGCAGGTCGACCGTGGGCTCGGCGAAGCTGACGCCCAGGTCGGCGAAGTGCTTGACCTCGTCCATCACCGCCGCCACGTGCAGCAGCGCCTTGCTGGGGATGCAGCCGACGTTCAGGCACACCCCGCCCAGCGTGGCGTAGCGCTCGACGATCACCGTCTTCAGGCCCAGGTCGGCGGCGCGGAAGGCGGCCGAGTAACCGCCGGGGCCGGCGCCCAGCACCAGCAGGTCGCATTCGAGGTCGGCGCCACCGGCATAGCTGGCGGCCGGCGGGGCAGCCACCGGCGCGGTGGCAGGCGCTGCCGCCGGGGCCGGCGCCGCAGGCGCCGATACCGGGGCCGTTGCCGCTGCCGTTGCCACGCCGCCCTGCGCCGCCTCCAG
>JAURXG010000407.1 GCA_030654555.1 Aquabacterium sp. | reverse complement strand
GTCGACACCCGCCACTCCACCCACTCGCCCTCCTGACGACGGGCCGCGTCGCGTGCCACCCCGCCGACATACGGCAGGTTTCCCATCGCCTTGACGAACCGCTCTTCGTCCGTGGCCCGCTGAATCCTCGCCTGAACCACGTACGTGATCGGCTCGCCCGATTGCTTCCCCAACAGCGACGGCGGCGAGTCGGCCCGAACTACGCCCCCGCTGATCACGATTACCCGGTCGCACAGCAGCGCCACCTCGGGCAGCGGCGCATGGGCCGGCTGCCAGGCGCCGGTCTCGGTGTGCTGGGCCGCGGTGTTGTCGGTCAGCCAGCCCACCTCCCAGCCCAGCTGCGCCAGCCAGTGCGCGGTCATCGCCGCACGCACGCCGTCGGTCTCGGGCCCGCCATCGGCCAGCGCGATGCGCGCCCCGCGCACCGCCGCACAGACGTCGGTCTCCTGCACCAGCTGCCCGCCGGGCGCGCTGCCGAAGCCCGGCAGGTGGCCGGCCGCGTATTCCTCGGGCGTGCGCACGTCCCAGCGGTACCGCGTGCGCTGGCCATTGGCCACCCAATCCGCCAGCGCAGCGGCATCGAGGCGGATCGCGCCGGCGCGGTCGGCCAGCGCCTGGGCGGCGCGCCGGGCTTCGGCACGGTGCTCGGCACGGGCCTCGCCGAAACGGCGCTGCTGGCCATGCGCCAGACCGAAGCCGGCCAGGGTCCAGCCGATGGTGCCGTTGCGCAGCGCCGCCACCGGGTTGGGAATGCCGGCGTTGACCAGGCTCTGCGTGCCGATGATGCTGCGCGTGCGGCCGGCGCAGTTGACGATCACCCGCGTGCGAGGATCGGGCGCCAGATCGCGCACCCGCAGCGCCAGCTCGGCGCCGGGCACGCTGGTGCCACCGGGGATGCACATGGTCTGGTATTCGTCGAAGCGGCGCGCGTCCAGCACCACCACGTCGGCGCCGCTGTCGAGCAGCGCCTTGACCTCCTCGGCCGGCAGCGAGGGCGTGTGCCGCTCGTGCTCGACCAGTTCGCCGAAGGCCTTGCTGGGCACGTTGACGTCGCGGAACAGTTCACCACCGGCGTCGCGCCAGCCGGCCAGGCCGCCTTCGAGCAGATGCACCGCGCTGTAGCCCAACGCTTGCAGCTTGCGCGCAGCGGGTTCGGCCAGGCCTTCGCCGTTGTCGTAGACGGCGATGCTCACGTCGCGGCGCGGCAGCCGCCACGGTGCGTCCAGCTCGAGGCGATTGGCCGACAGCTGCACCGCGAACAGTGGATGCGCCTGGGCATAGGGGTCTTCCTCTCGCACGTCGATCAGCGCGATCTCACGCCGATCCAGCAGGTGCTGGCGCACCGCCTGCGGCGTCATCCGAGGCAGGTCGGTGCTCATCATGCGCCCTCCTTCGAGCGGTCCCACAGATTGGGCACCCAGTCGTTGGAGTAACCCGAGACGAAGGGCTTGCGGCTGCCGTCCTCGGCATACACCCAGCGGTGCACTGCGCCGATGTTGCCGCCGTAGACATGGATGCTGATCGACGTGCGGTCGGCGAAGGCATTGCGCACCTGGTGCACGTCGCCGAGGCTGGGCGACACCGCCTCCACGTCGCCCGGGCGCAGCCGCACTGCTTCGCCCTGCGCCACCAGCCGGCCCGCGGCATCGTGGCCGTAGGGCTGGGCGATCTCCTCGCCGCGCAGCATGCCGATCAGGCCCCACACGGTGTGGTCGTGCACCGGTGTCTGCTGACCCGGCCCCCAGACGAAGCTGACCACCGAGAAGCGCTCCAGCGCATCGGCATGCAGCAGGTACTGGCGGTAGAACTGCGGGTGCGGCTGGGCCAGCGCGTCGGGCAGCCAGTCGTCGCGCGCCACCAGCGTGGCGAGGTGGCCGCGCACGGTGGCCAGCAGCTCGGGTTCATCCGATTCGGCGCTGACCGCACGCGTCACGTCGGCCACGAACTGGCGCAGGGGAATGAGGTTCACGGATCGGGTCTCCAGGAGGCTTGGCTGAACAGACTGACGGCCCTGATTGTGACCAAGCCGGGCCACTGCCGCTGCCGCGCCCACCAGCCTTGGCCATGCGCTCGCTTATGCTCCAGCGTCGCGCCGCCCCCGCCCCTGCACACCGCCCCCGATGATCCTCAACTACATCTGGATTGCCTTCATCCTGGTCGGCTTCGTGGTGGCGCTGGTGCAACTGGCGCAGGGCAACCTGGCGATCTTCGCGCAGGTGCTGACCGGCATCTTCGACACCGCCAAGACCGGCTTCGACATCTCGCTGGGCCTGGTGGGCGTGATGAGCCTGTGGCTGGGCATCATGAAGATCGGCGAGCAGGCCGGCGTGATCACGCTGTTCGCCCGCGGCATGGCCCCGTTCTTCAAGCGGCTGTTCCCCGAGATCCCACCCGGCCACCCGGCCGGCGGCAGCATCGTGATGAACTTCAGCGCCAACATGCTGGGGCTGGACAACGCCGCCACGCCGCTGGGCCTGAAGGCCATGCGCGAGCTGCAGGAGATCAACCCGCAGAAGGACACCGCCAGCAACGCGATGGTGATGTTCCTGGTGCTCAACACCGCCGGCATCACGCTGATCCCGACCTCGGTGATCGCCATCCGCCAGAGCATCGCCATCGAGCAGGGGCTGGTCGGCTTCAACGGCGCCGACATCTTCCTGCCCACGCTGATCGGCACCTTCATCTCGTTTGCCGCCGGGCTGGTGGCGGTGGCCGCCTACCAGCGCATCAACCTGCTGCAGTGGCCGCTGCTGGCGCTGTTCGGCGGCTTTGCGGCGATGATGGGCGGGCTCTACGCCTGGCTGCACCAGTACCCGCCGGCGATCATGGCGCAGTACATCAGCGTGCTGGGCAGCGCCATCGTGCTGTCGGTGATCGTGCTGTTCGTGGCCGCCGGCGCGGCCAAGCGCATCAACGTCTACGAAGCCTTCGTCGACGGCGCGAAGGACGGCTTCGGCGTGGCGGTGCAGATCATCCCCTACCTGATCGCGATCCTGGTGGCGATCTCGGTGTTCCGCACCACCGGCTGCATGGACTACCTGGTCGGCGCCATCGCCACCGGCGTGGCCGCGCTGGGGCTGGACACCGACTTCGTGCCCGCCCTGCCGGTGGGCCTGATGAAGACGCTGAGCGGCAGCGGCGCGCGCGGCCTGATGGTCGACGTGCTCAAGACCTACGGCGTCGATTCGTTCCAGGGCAAGCTGGCCTCGATCATCCAGGGCTCGACCGAGACCACCTTCTACGTGCTGGCGGTCTACTTCGGCAGCGTCAACATCCGCAAGACCCGCTACGCGCTGACCTGCGGCCTGATCGCTGACGCGGTGGGCGTGGTCGGCGCCATCCTGGTCGGCTACGCCTTCTACAAGTGACGCCCGGCCGCAACAATGCCGGCACGCCGGCCCCACCCCAACGGACTCCATCGATGACCAACCCCAGCTTCGAAGTGCTGCCGCGCGACCTGTCGGCCTACCGCCAGGGCAACACCGGCATCCCCTACGTGCACCGCTTCGGATCGGGCCGCCCCGGCCCGCACGTGATGGTCAACGCGCTGACGCATGGCAACGAGTTCTGCGGCATGGTCGCCGCCTGCCACCTGCTGGACACCGGCGTGCGGCCGCTCATCGGCACGCTGACGGTCAGCTTCGCCAACGTGGCGGCCTACGAGAGCTTCGACACCGCACGGCCCTTCGACAGCCGCCAGCTGGTGCACAACCTCAACCGCATCTGGTCGGACGCGCAGCTGGACGGCCCCGAGCGCAGCCCCGAGCTGGACCGGGCCCGGGCGATGCGCCCGGCGGTGGACGCGGCCGACCACATCCTCGACATCCACTCCACCAGCCAGCCGGTGCAGCCGTTCTGGGTCTACCAGAAGCTGGACCACCTGGGCGCCGCCGCGATGGCCATCGGCCGGCCTGCGGTGCACCTGGTGATGCCGGCCGGCCTGGGCTCGGGCACGCCACTGATCCGCTGCGGCCGCCACGCCAGCGCCGACCACCCCGGCGTGGCGATGGTGGCCGAATGCGGCCAGCACTTCCTGCGCGCCAGCAGCGACCTGGCCACCGAGGTGGCGCTGGACTTCCTGGCCCACTTCGGCCTGATCGAGCGCGAGGCACCGGCCGCGCCGCGCGCGCCGCAGCAACGCTTCGAGCTGCTGCAGACCTGCATGGTCACGCATGCCGACTTCCGCTTCACCCGCCCGCTGATCGGCTTCGAGACCTTTGCCCAGGGCGAGCTGATCGCCACCCAGGGCTCGACCGAGATCCGCTCGCCCTGCGATGGCTGCACGGTGCTGATGCCCACGCGCGAGCCCATCGTCGGGCGTGAAGCCGTCTACCTGTCGCGGCCCATGGCCTGACCGACACGCGCGGGGCGGGCCTCAGCCCGCCGGCAGGGCCGGTGCCGGCTGCGGGTCTGCGAATTCGGTCACCTCGTCGCCACGCAGCCGGCTGTGCCACATCACCCGCGGCTGCGCCAGGTCCCAGGGCATCGCGCGGTGCAGCAGGCAGCGGTTGTCCCACAGCACCACGTCGCCGGCGCGCCAGTGGTGGGTGTGGATGCGCGGCGGCTGGCAGGCCCACTCGACCAGGCCTTCGAGGAAGCGCTCGGCTTCCAACGGGTCCATGCCCGGGATCGCATGGGCATGGCGGCCGATCAGCAGCGAGGGGCGGCCGGTCTCGGGATGCACCTTGACCAGCGGGCGCAGCGGCGCGCCGGTCTGGTCCATGCCATAGCCCAGGTAGGCCGATTGCGCACCGGGCACATGGCCCAGCTTGGATTGCGAGTACACCAGCGAGTGGTGCGCCGAACGCTGGTGCACCAGCGCCCGCGTGGCCTCGTCGAGTGCGTCGTAGGCCGCGCGCATGTCGGCAAAGCTGGTCTCGCCACCGGTGGCCGCCACCACCTCGCCCGAGAACACCGCCCCCTTGGCCATCACCGGCATGTAAGTGCTGTCGGCATGCCAGGCCATGTTGCCGACGATGACCTTCATCATGTCGTCCCACTCGGCCGGTGTGTGGGCGCGTACGCGGCCGTCGGCCTTGACGTTGGAGATCGCCACGATCTCGCCGCCGCCGATGCGCTCGATGGGGCCGAAGCGCCGCGCGAAGTTGATCTGCTGCGCGTTCGTCAGGTGCTGGCCGGGGAAGATCAACAGCGCGTGCTCCAGCCAGGCGCGGTAGATCGATGCCCAGCTCGGCTCGTCGAGCGCGGCCAGCGACACGCCGGTCACGGTGGCCCCCAGCGTGGCACCGGTGGGTTCGATGTGCAGTCGGCTCATGGGGTCTCCTCGGCGATGCGCGGCAGCGGGCCAATCTACCCGCGCGGCAGGCCGCACCGCTGTCGCGCGCGGGTCAGCCGCCGCTGCGCAAGCGGAAACGCTGCAGCTTGCCGGTCTCGGTGCGCGGCAGCGCGGGGCGGAACTCGATCGCCCTGGGGTACTTGTAGGGCGCCACGCTGGCCTTGACGAAATCCTGCAAGGCCTTGACGCAGGCCTCGTCACCCAGCACGCCGGGCTTGAGCACGACGAAGGCCTTGACGATCTGGCCGCGCTGCGCGTCGGGCACGCCGATCACCGCGCATTCGGCCACCGCCGGGTGGCGCAGCAGCACATCCTCGACCTCGGGCCCGGCGATGTTGTAGCCGGCCGAGACGATCATGTCGTCGGTGCGCGACTGGTAGACGAAGTAACCGTCGGCATCCTGAAGGTAGGCGTCGCCGGTGAGGTTCCAGCCGCCCTGCACGTACTGCTGCTGGCGGGGGTCGTCCAGGTAGCGGCAGCCGGTGGGGCCCTTCACCGCCAGCCGGCCGATGGTGCCGGTGGGCACCGGCCGCAGCTGGTCGTCGACCACGCAGGCGCGGTAACCCGGGATCACCCGACCGGTGGCGCCGGGCC
>JAURXG010000404.1 GCA_030654555.1 Aquabacterium sp. | reverse complement strand
CTCGATGTGTTCGGCGTGCACGGCGTGGGCGGCATCGTCGGTGCGCTGCTCACCGGCGTGTTCAACACGCAGGACCTGGGCGGCCCCGGCCTGGTGACCGACTGGGTCACCGCCACCGTGGGCAGCAACCCCATCGGTGCGCAGGTGTGGATCCAGTTGAAGGGCGTGCTGCTGACCATCGTCTGGTCGGCGGTGGTGGCGGCGGTCTCGTTCAAGATCGTCGATCTGGTGGTCGGGCTGCGCGTCTCCGAGGAAGAAGAGCGCGAAGGCCTGGACATCAGCTCGCACGGCGAGACGGCCTACAGCAAGTAAGCGGTGCTCGGCGCACACCGGGCTCGCCCGGTCTGTGCGCCAGGGCTCACAAGGGCTGCCTTCGGGCAGCCCTTTTTCATGGCGGAATCGTCTTCGCGGGCGGCGCATTGCGATCGCCCGCATCGGCGCCATCTGCCAGAATCGATCGACGTTTCTCCGCCCAGGCAGCCCCCCATGGTCCCCCACCTTCTCACCGCGCTCACCGGCCCGATCAACGAACTGGAAGCGCGCGTGCTCGACTCGATGCCGGCCATCGAGCGCTGGTTCCGGCTCGAGTGGATGGAGCACACGCCGCCGTTCTACACCTCGGTCGACCTGCGCAATGCCGGCTTCAAGCTGGCGCCGGTGGCCACCGACCTGTTCCCCTCGGGCTTCAACAACCTGACGGTGGAGATGCTGCCGCTGGCGGTGCAGGCGGCGATGGCGGCGATCGAGAAGATCTGCCCCGAGGCCAAGAACCTGCTGCTGATCCCGCAGCAGACCAACGCCCGCAACACCTTCTACCTCAGCAGCGTGCAGCGGCTGGTGCGCATCTTCACGCAGGCCGGGCTGAACGTGCGCCTGGGCGCACTGGACGACAGCATCAAGGCGCCCACGCCGGTGGCCCTGCCCGATGGCAGCGAGCTGGTGCTCGAGCCGCTGCTGCGCACGCGCGGCCGGCTGGGGCTCAAGGGGTTCGATCCCTGCACCATCCTGCTCAACAACGACCTGTCGGCGGGCGTGCCGCGGGTGCTGCAGCACCTGCACGAGCAGTACCTGCTGCCGCCGCTGCACGCGGGCTGGGGCGTGCGGCGCAAGAGCCGCCACTTCCAGAGCTACGAGGAGGTGGCCAAGAAGTTCGCCAAGCTGCTGGGCATGGACCCGTGGCTGATCAACCCGATGTACGGCCAGTGCGCCGAAGTGAAGGCCGGCGACGCCGCCGGGCTCGACTGCGTGCAGACCAACGTCGATGCGCTGCTCACCAAGGTGCGCCGCAAGTACAAGGAATACGGCATCAACGAGAAGCCCTTCGTGGTGGTGAAGGCCGACGACGGCAACGACGCGCTGGGCCCGATGACCGTGCGCGATGCCAAGGAGCTGGCCGAGGTCTACGCCCGCCACCAGGCGCGTGCGGCGGCGGTGGCCGGCGCGCTGCCGGTGGCCGAGACCACGCAGGTCATCATCCAGGAGGGCGTGCCCACCTACGAGCGCGTGAACGACGCCGTGGCCGAGCCGGTGGTGACGATGATCGACCGCTACGTGGTGGGCGGCTACTACCGGGTGCATGCCGAGCGCGGCGTGGACGAAAGCCTCAGCGCCCCCGGCGCGCGCTACGTGCCGCTGGCCTTCGCCGAAAGCCACCACCTGCCACGCCCCGGCGACAAGCCCGGCGCCAGCGCCCCCAACCGCTTCTACATGTACGGCGTGATCGGCCGCCTGGCCATGCTCGCCGCCAGCTACGAGCTGGAGGCCACCGATCCGGACGCCGAGGTGTACGACTGACCGTCGGTGTTTCTGGGTAGTCGCGGGCGGCTGTGGCCCGCTATCCTCTTGCGGCGAGAAGGGCTCGCACAAAAAAAGGCAGGGGGATCTCTATGTTCAAACATGCGGCCGTCATGGCCATCCTGGCGTGTGCGCTGGGTGTGCAGGCGCAGGTGGTGAGCTACAGCGCGCAAGGCGTGTTGCGCCCGTCGAGCGGCAGTTTTGATGCCAGCACCATGTTCTTCGAGGTGTTGGGCAATGGGCCTGAAGGCCCGAACTCCGAGTACTACGCGGTGGAGCAGCTGTCGGGCAGTTCAGCTGAGGCGGCGGCCAACTACAGCGCCAGCCTCGGTGCCTTGGCCATCAATCGGCATGTGCAGGCCGAAGCCCGCTTTGCCTACGACCTGGGCGCGATGCCCACGACGGTACTGGCCCCTGGCGCTGCCTACTATCCTGGCCAAGGCCTGTCGATATCGCTGCAGGCATTGGGTGGCGGTGGCGGTGAGGTAAGCAGGGCGTTGCCCACGGTGCATGCCAGGAACCGCTCCACCTCTCGGGGCGTGATAGTTTTTGGCAGCGGCGAAGGCTACCCACCCAACCCGTTGCCCATGGGTGAATCGCTGACCTTCGACGACAGCGCCCCCCCCAGCTTCCGGGTCGATCTGCGTGAGGTGATGGTCTCCGGTGGTTGCTGTTCCACCCTGCACGAATCCGCGCCCGGCCCCTTGCCGGTGTTGCTGCAGGCGCCCGCCCGTTACCAACCGGTCTACATGGGCGTCAACCTGCTGGCCTCCCGTGACCGCAACCTGCCCCCGGTGGATGGTCTGCCTTCCACCCTGGAACTTGCCGAATTCAACGTGTCCCGAGAGATCTATGTGGCCTTCGGCGGTCACTACGGACTGACGGTGGATGCCGGCGACTACGCCTCAGCAGCCGACTTCCAGGCCGCCCAATCCTGGATCGATGCCAACATCGGCGTGGTCAATTTCGAGGTCACGGCCTACTACGACATCACCAGCCTGCAGGCCGTACCGGTGCCCGAACCTGGATCTGCAGCGCTGCTGACGGCAGGCGTGTTGCTTCTGGCCGTCAGACGCCGGCACCTTTGGCGGACCTGATCGATAGTTGCAGGGTGGATTGATGCGCTGCACAAGAGTCGGCGCAGAATAGCCCGCTTGCAGACACCAGGCCCCATGCGGAGGGGCCCTTGCATGTGAGTACGGCCCACGCCCCCAAGACCCCGGCCGCCCTGGCCGTGCTGACCCTCAGCGCGCTGGGCGTGGTGTATGGCGACATCGGCACCAGCCCGCTGTATGCGCTCAAGGAGGTCTTCCACGCCGGCCATGTGGCCGCCACGCCCGACAACATCCTGGGCGTGCTGTCGCTGATCTTCTGGACGATGACCATCATCGTCTCGCTGAAGTACGTGCTGCTGATCCTGCGCGCCGACAACAACGGCGAGGGCGGTCTGATCGCGATGCTGGCGCTGGCCACCACGGCGGTGAAGGACAAGCCGCAGCTGCGCAGCCTGCTGATGACGGTGGGCC
>JAURXG010000402.1 GCA_030654555.1 Aquabacterium sp. | reverse complement strand
TGCCCGGCTGGCCAGCCTGGTAGGCGCGGGTGGCGGCCAGCTTGGCGGCGGGCGCGTCCTGCGGCATCACGATCACCGTGGGGATGCCCAGCAGCCGGCCCGACAGCGCCACGGCCTGGGCATGGTTGCCCGAGCTGAAGGCCAGCGCGCCGGTCTTGCGCTGCGCCGGCGTGAACTGGGCCAGCGCGTTGTAGCCGCCGCGGAACTTGAAGGCGCCCATGCGCTGGTGGTTCTCGGCCTTGAAGAACACCTGCGCGCCGGTGCGCTGATCGGCGGTGCGCGAGCGCAGCACCGGCGTGCGGTGGGCCACGCCCTGCAGGCGGGCGGCGGCGGCTTCGATGTCGGCGAACTGGATGGCGAGTGCGGTCATGCCGCCAAGCATAACGACGGCGGCGGCACCCCCGACTTGCGCCGCGTCACCCGCAGCGCTCAGGCCGGCCCCTGGAAGCCCCCGCGCCGGAAGGTCAGCACCAGCGTGTCGCGGTGGCCACCGCCGGCCGGGTCGATCGGCTGGATCGGCGTGCTCTCGTGGATCACGCGTTCGTCGTCGAGCAGCAGCGCGCTCCACGGCTCGGTGAGGGTGAAGCGCAGGCCCTGCGGGCCGCGCGCGTCGAACACCCGCGTCTCGCCGCCCTTGATGCCCACCCGCGAGACCAGGATCACCACCACCAGGTCGACGCCGTCGCGGTGCGCGCCCTCGGGCGTGGGGCGGCCGATGCCGTCGGTGGTGTCGATGCGAAACGGGTGCGCCTCGACGTAACAGGGTGCTTGAGCGTCGCCGCCATGCAGCCGGGCGCTGAGTGCGGCCAGCGCACACAGCAGCCTGGCCCAGACGGGGGACTCGGCCATCGCCGGGTGCAGCGGCTCGAACCAGCGCTCGATGCCGCCGTGCAGCGCGTTGTATTCGACCGGCTGCCAGTGCGCGCGGTGCGGCATCGGCTCGATGCGGCCGGCCTGTGGATGCACCACGAAGCAGCCGTGGCGCCGGCGCCGGTAGCGCCCGCCGTCCTTCAGGAAGCCATCGGGCGGCAGGTCGTCCCACAGCGGGGCCCAGGTGGCCAACGCCTCGGTCTGCACGCCGGCCAGGCGGGCCAGCGAAGGCGCGTCCAGCACCGCGTAGCCGCTGCCGGCGAGTTGGGCGTCGAGTTGAAGGAGGGCGGTGAGCGGTGGTGGCAGCGGCATGCGCGGATTGTGCCGGCCCGGCCCGGGCCGGCAAGTCCGGGCGCCCGCGGGCCATTAGACTTTCGGTCTGCGGCGGGCCTGCAGCGGCGCCCCGTCCGCCGCCCCGTCCACCGCCTTGCCGACCGCATCACCCATCCGGGGCGCCCGCCCTGTTCTGCCCCGCATGCCCGCCTCCCGCGCCGAACCCCTGTCGCCCGACACCACCGCACCGGCCTCGGCCCCTGCCGGCTTGGTGGGCGCGGTCGAGGCCGACGCGGTCGACACCCAGGCCTACCACCTGCTGCCGGTGCCGGTCGCCTGGGCCGACCTGCGGGGCCGGTGGCTGGGCGCCAACGCGGCCTTCGAGGCCGCCACCGGTCTGGCACCGGCCGATGCCTTCGGGCGCCCGCTGGTCGACCTGCTCGGGCTGCGCGCGGGCCACGCCGCGCTGGCCGCCCGACTGCAGGCCGGCGACGATGTCGATCCGCAGCCGCTGCGGGTGCGCACCGCCGCCGGCCGGGCCCTGGCGGGACGGCTGGGCCAGCGCCGCCACGGCGCGATGCGGGTGATCACGCTGCAGCCCGACACCGCCACCGCCACCGCCACCGCCACCGCCACCGCCACCGCCACCGCCACCGCCGACACGGTCGACGGACTCGACGCCGCCGGGCAACTGGCGCTGGCCAAGTCGCTGGGGTGCTTCGGCATCTGGACGCACGATCTGTGCACTGGCGAACGCCACTGGGACGCGCAGATCTGGTCTTTCCTCGGGCTGGCCCCCCGGCCTGGTGCGCTGCCGCTGGCCCAGGCGATGACGGTGGCGCATGCCGACGATCGCGACGAGGTGAGCTGCCGGTACCTGCAATCGCTGGGTGTGCCGGGCGCCTACAGCCACCGCTGGCGGCTGATGGGCGCCGATGGCCAGCCGCGCCATGTGCGCTCGCTGTGGCAGGTGCTGCCCGGCGCCGACGGCCGGCCCGCGCAGGTGATGGGCATGATGGTCGACGACACCGAGACCGTGACCCTGGCCCGCGATGCCGACGAGACACAGGCCCGGCTGAACCTGGCGATCGCGCTGGCCGACGTCGCCGTGTGGCGGCACGACTTCGACACGAGCAAGGTCTACACCACCGATCTCGGCTGGGCCCTGACGGGGCTGCCGCCGCAGCCCGACGGCCTGCCGCTGAGCCAGGTGGCCGGGCAGTTGCACCCCGACGACCTGCTGGCGATGCAGGCCCAGGTGCAGGCCGCCCATGCCGTGCGCGAGCGTGCCGCGGGCGCCGACGACGCGGCGCCGATCGACCTGGGCCTGCGCTGCCGCCAACCCGACGGCCGCTGGCGCTACCTGCTCACCCGCCGGGTGCGCCAGCGTGATCCGCAGGGCCGCTTGATCGGCCATGTGGGCGTGGCGCTCGACCTGAGCGAGCGCTTCGACCAGCAGCAGCGTGCGCTGGACCTGGCGCAGCGCCTGGAGATGGCCACCGCCGCGGCGGGCGTGGGCGTGTGGAGCGTGCAGCTGTCGACGCCGCCGGTGACGCATTGGGACGAGCAGATGCGTGCGCTGCACGGGCTGGGGCCAGACCAGCCCCCCCCCGACCTGGCGGGCTACCTGGCGCAGCATGTGCACGAGGCCGATCGCGCCATGGTGACCGAGAACCTGCAGCTGCTGCTGCAGCGCGCAGACGGCCTGCTCGACATGGATCTGCGCGTCGTCGGCGCTGATGGGCAGGTGCGGCGGCTGGCCACGCGGTCGTCGATCAGCGGCAGCGGCGGCCAGCGCCACCTGCACGGCGTGATGCTCGACGTGACCGCGCGCTACGCCACCGAGGAGCGCCTGCGCCAGGCCACCGAGCGGGCCGCACTGGCCGCCCGCGGCGCCGGCATCGGCACCTGGGAATCCGCGCCCGACGCCGGCACCGGCTGGTGGGACGAGCAGATGTTCAGGCTGCGCGGCTTCAACCGCCCGCCCGGCCTGGTGGCCACCGCCGACATGGTGGAGTGGCTGCACCCGGCCGACCGCGAAACCTACGCGCGCCAGCTGCGCGCCGCGCTGGAGGACGACGCGCCGACCAACACCGAGTTCCGCGTGGTCTGGCCCGACGGCACGGTGCGCTGGCTGGCCTCGCGCTCGGCCCCGGTGCGCGACGAGAGCGGCCAGACCGTGCGCCGCATCGGCATCAACTGGGACATCACCGACGCGCGCAATGCCGCCGCCACCCGGCAGGAGCGCCTGCTGGCGCAGCGCGAGAGCCAGGCCAAGTCGCGCTTCCTGGCGCGCATCAGCCACGAGCTGCGCACGCCGTTGAATGCGGTGCTGGGCTTCAGCCAGCTGCTGCTGGCCGAAACCCCGCCCGGCACCGCGCCCGACCCCCAGACCTGGCGCCGCCGGGTCGAGCATGTGCAGGCCTCGGGCGAGCACCTGCTGGCGCTGATCGACGACGTGCTCGAGCTGTCCAGCCTCGAATCGGGTGAGTTGCCGCTGTCGCTGCAGCCGGTGGCATTGGCCCCGCTGGTGCACACCAGCCTGCCGCTGGTGGAGCTGCTGGCGCAGGAGCACGGGGTCAGCGTGGAACTGGGCACCCTGGACGGCTGGGCCCTGGCCGATCCGGCGCGGCTGCGCCAGGTGCTGCTGAACCTGCTGAGCAACGGCATCAAGTACAACCGGCCGGGCGGCCGCGTGACGGTGAGCGCCGAGCCCAGCGGCCCCTGGCTGCTGCTGCGCGTGGAAGACACCGGCCGCGGCCTGACCGACGAGCAGATGCTGCACCTGTTCGAGCCGTTCAACCGGCTGGGGCTGGAGCGCGAGGGCATCACCGGCACCGGCATCGGCCTGGCGATCGTGCAGGCCTCGGTGCAGCACATGGGCGGCACGGTGCAGGTGAGCAGCCGGCCGGACGCCGGCAGCGTGTTCGAGCTGAGCCTGCAGCGCAGCGCCGCACCACGCGCCCGGCCCGCGGGCTTCGCCGAAGGCGCGCCGCTGCCGGCGCTGCCCCTGCCAGGCGGCAAGCGGCTGCTCTACATCGAGGACAACGAGCTGAACCTGCTGATCGTCAGCGAGCTGGTCAAGCAGCGGCCCGACCTCACGCTGTTCAGCGCACCCGATGGCGCCAGCGGCCTGGCGCTGGCGCGCGACGAGCAGCCGGTGCTGATCCTGCTGGACATGCAGCTGCCCGACATGGACGGCCACGAGGTGCTGCGCCGCCTGCGCGCCGACCCGGCCACCCGCGGCATCCGCTGCATCGCGCTGAGTGCCAATGCCATGCCCGACGACATCCACCGCGCCCGTGAATCGGGCGTCGAGGACTACTGGACCAAGCCGCTGGACCTGTCGGCCTTCCTGCGCTCGCTCGACGAGCTGTTCGGTCCGGCACCGCACGCCTGACCGGCGCCGGTGCCGCGCCCCCTCACAGCCCGGGCGGCGGCACGAAGGCGCGGTACTCGCGCTCCAGCCACTGCGCGAAGCGCAGGCACTCGGGGTCGGCAAAGGCCGGCCCGATGACCTGCGCCCCCACCGGCAGGCCCTGCGCGCTCAGGCCCAGCGGAACGGCGGTGGCCGGCAGGCCCACGATGCCGGGGTAGCCGGCCCAGAACAGCGCGTCGGTGCTGGGCTGGGTGTGGCCGTTGACCGGGATCATGCGGTCCCAGCGCTCGCCCTGCTGGTTGTGGGCGAAGGCCGGCGTGGTGGCCACCGGGCAGACCAGCAGGTCGTGGTGTTCGAAGAACGCCGCCCACTGCTGGCGCAGGCGCTCGCGGCGCGCGTCCATCTGCACCCAGTCGCGGTGCGAATAGGTGTTGCCGCGAAAGTGCCGCGCGGCATAACTGCGGTCGCCCGGCGCGTAGGTGGCGGCGCGGGCCTGGGCGGTGGCATAGGTGGCGTCGTCGTAGTGCGAGCCGGTGGCCGCGCGCAGCAGGTGGGTGTAGACGTCGTTGGCCTCGGCGCTGTCCACCGGCCGGGCGCCTTCGGTCACCGCCAGGCCGCGGCTGCGCAGGAAGTCGGCCAGCGCGTGCAGCGCAGCCTGCACGCTGGCATCGACCTCGGCCTCGGCGTCGTCGAACAGCAGCGCCACGCGCAGGCGGTGCGGCGGCGTTCCGCGGTCGCGCCAGGCCAGCGGGATCCGGCCCATCGGCGTCGTCATCTGCAGCGGCGCGGCGAGGATGTCCATCGCCAGCGCCAGGTCGTAGGCGCTGCGCGCCAGCGGGCCGACGGCGGCGATGTCGAAGTGGTCGGCATTGGCCTGCGGCGTCAGCTCGTGCCCGGCCATGGGCACCACGCCCCAGGTGGGCTTGTGGCCCCACACGCCGCAGTAATGCGCCGGGTTGCGGATCGACGCGCCGATGTCGCTGCCCAGCTCCAGCGCGGTGAAGCCCGCGGCCAGCGCCGCCGCCGATCCGCCCGACGATCCACCCGGCGTGCGGCCCGTGTCCCAGGGGTTGCCGGTGGTGCCATAGACCGGGTTGAAGCTCTGCCAGTCGGCCAGCGACACCGGCACGTTGGTCTTGCCGAAGATCACCGCGCCGGCGGCCTGCAGCCGCTGCACCGTCAGCGCGTCGCTGGTGGCGATGTTGTCGGCGTAGTCCGCAAAGCCGTAGGTGGTGGGCAGACCGGTGATGTTGAACGATTCCTTGACCGTCATCGGCACGCCGTGCAGCGGGCCCCAGGTCTCGCCGCGCGCCAGCGCCTCGTCGGCGTCGCGGGCGCGCTGCCGGGCGCGCTCGGCATCGAGCACCACCACCGCATTGATGGCCCCGCCCAGGCGCTGGATGCGGTCGAGGTAGAGGTCCAGCAGCTCGACGGCCGACACCTGCCTGCGGCGGATGCGGCGGGCCAGTTCATGGGCGGGCAGGAAGGCCAGGTCGGACATGCGGGGCACCTCGTGGGGTTGGGATCGTCGAACAGCGGGGCTGCCGATTTTGAGGTCGGCACCGGCGATCCGCGCTGTCACCCCGGGGATGGCGGCGCGCGGTCGCTGCGGCATCATCGCCCCAGCCCACGCCAGCCCACCCCATCCCGCCACCGAGGAGCCGAGTCCATGAAGCTTGTGATCGCCCAGATGAAGCACGAGACCAACACCTTCTCGCCGGTGCCCACGCCGCTGTCGCGGTTTGCCACCGGCTGCGAGGTGCCGCCCGAAGGCGCCGCCGCGGTGGCCGCCTACCGCGGCACCGGCTCGGCCATCGCCGCCTTCATCGACCTGGCCGAGGCCGCCGGCGCCGACTACGTGGTGCCCATCGCCGCGGCCGCCAGCCCCAGCGGCCCGGTCGACAACGCCGCCTTCGAGACCATGGCCGGCCGCATCTGCGACGCCGTGGCCCAGGGCTGCGACGCGGTGCTGCTCGACCTGCACGGCGCGATGGTCACGCAGACCTACGACGACGGCGAAGGCGAGCTGCTGCGGCGCATCCGCGCCATCAACCCCACGGTGCCGATCGGCGTGGCGCTGGACATGCACACCAACCTGTACGACGCGATGGGCGTGCACAGCAACGTGATCGCCGGTTACCACACCTACCCGCATGTGGACGTCTACGAGACCGGCCAGCGCGCCGGCCGCGCGGTGCTGGCGATGCTGGCCGGCCAGGTGACACCGACCATGGCCTGGGGCCGCGCGCCGATGCTGCCGCACGTGATGCGCCAGGGATCGGACGATGCGCCCAACAAGGAACTGCAGGCCCGCTGCCGGGCGATCGAGGCCGAGGGCGCGCTGTGCGCCAGCCTGTTTGTGGGCTTTCCGAATGCCGACATCGAATTTGCCGGCCTGTCGGTGGTGGTGGTCACCGACAACGACCCAGCGCAGGCCGAGCGCTGGCGCGACGAACTGCTGGCCCTGGCCTGGGAACAGCGCCAGGCCTTCGTCTACCAGATCGAGCCGCTGTCCACGTCGATGGCGCGCGCCAAGGCGCTGGCCGAGACCAAGCCGGCCGGCAGCGGCCCGGTGGTGCTGCTCGACCACAGCGACAACTGCGCCTCGGGCGGCACGATGGACACGATGACGGTGCTGGGCGCCATGCTCGACGCCGGGCTCGACGACGCGGCCGCGTTCGCCATCTTCGACCCCGCCGCGGTGCAGCAGATGATCGCCGCCGGCGTCGGCCAACAGATCACGCTGTCACTGGGCGGCAAGCTCGACATGCCGTCGATCGGCCTGACCGGCCAGCCGCGCAGCGTGACCGGGCGCATCAAGCTGCTGTGCGACGGCCGCTACCGCAACCGCGGGCCGATGTTCGGCGGCGAGCTGAGCGACATGGGCCCGACCGCGGTGCTGGACACCGGCAAGATCCAGATCGTGGTGATTAGCAACCATGTCGAGCCGCACGACCTGGCCGCCTTCACCGCGGTGGGCATCGCGCCCGAGCGCTGCCGCTTCCTGATGCTCAAGAGCCGCGTGCACTGGCGCGCCGGCCTGCGCTCGCTGGCGCATGCGGTGGTCGAATGCGCCGGCACCGGCGTGTGCAGCTCCGACTACGCGCTGCTGGGCCTGCACAAGGTGCGGCGGCCGATCTACCCGATCGATCCGATGTGAGGCGGCGGCGCCAGCGGCGCCGTCAGCCTCACCGGCCGCGTTCAGCGGCCCCGGTCAGCGCCCACGCCATTCGCGCCCGTCACGGCGGTCATAGCGGTTGGGGATGCCGTCGCCATCGCGGTCGTGGCGGGTGTTGTCGTAGCGGTCCTGGCGGTTCGGGATGCCGTCGCCGTCGCGGTCCCAGGCCGGGTTGTACAGGCCGTCACGGCGGTTGGGCACGCCGTCGCCGTCGCGGTCCCAGCGGGTCGGCTGCTGGTAGCCGCTGTGCTGGTAGCCGCTGTGCCGGTAGTAGTACGACGGTGCCGGCTGCACGTAGACCGGCGCCGGGCGCGCGTAGACATGCACCGGTGGTGCGTACACCCGGTAAGGCTGGGTGTAGACCGGCAGCGGCTGCACATAGCCCGGCGCACCGATCGTGACCGACCACTGCACGTCGGCATCGCGTGCCTGTGCCAGGCCGACGCCCAGCGTGCCGGCCAAGGCCAGCGCGGTCGTGACGAACAACTTGCGCTTGTTCATGGAGCTCTCCAGGGTTGCCGACCTTGAGCGGCCGTACCCACACAACGCGTCGATGCCCGTCGGCGCCGACGCTGGAACGTCAACCCCCGGTAAAGCGGTGTAAAGCCGCCGCGCGCGCCTGCAGCAGCGCCTTCTCGCGCGCATTGCCGGCCAGCGAGGCCGCGTGCTCGAACGCCGCCCGGGCTTCGGCCAGCCGCCCCAGCCGCTGCAGCAGGTCACCCCGCACGCTGGGCAACCACTGGTAGGCCCGCAAGGCCGGATCGGCCAGCAGGGTGTCGACGATCGCCAGGCCGGCCGCCGGCCCCCGGTGCATGGCCACCGCCACCGCCCGGTTGAGCGCCACCACCGGGGAGGGTGCGGTCCCGGCCAGTTCGTCGTAGAGCGCCACGATGCGGCCCCAGTCGGTGGCCTCGGCGGTGGGCGCGCTGGCGTGGCAGGCGGCGATGGCGGCCTGCAGCTGGTACGGCCCGGGCGGCGTGCCCAGCGCCTCGGCGCGCGCCAGCGCGGCCAGGCCGCGGCGGATCAGCAGCCGGTCCCAGCGCCCGCGGTCCTGCGCGGCCAGCAGCACCGGGCGGCCCTGCGCGTCGGTGCGCGCGGCGGTGCGCGAGGCCTGGATCTCCATCAGCGCCACCAGCCCATGCACCTCGGCGCGCTGCGGCGCCAGCTCGGCCAGCATGCGGCCCAGGCGCAGCGCCTCGTCGCACAGCGCCGGGCGCATCCAGTCGCCGCCACTGCTGGCGGTATAGCCCTCGTTGAAGATCAGGTAGACGACCTCCAGCACCGAGGCCAGGCGCTCGACCAGCGCCTCGCCGTGCGGCACCTCGAACGGCACCCCGGCCGCACCCAGCGTGCGCTTGGCACGCACGATGCGCTGCGCGATGGTGGCCTCGGGCAGCAGGAAGGCGCGCGCGATCTCGGGCGTGCTGAGGCCCCCCAGCAGCTTCAGCGTCAGCGCCACCCGTGCCTCGGTCGAGAGCAGCGGGTGGCAGGCGGTGAAGATCAAGCGCAGCAGGTCGTCGCCGATGTCATCCTGGCGCGCCGCATCCAGCGCATCGACGAAATCAGGCACGTGCAGCACCTCCTGCGCCAGCAGATCCTGGGCCAGCGCCCCATGATGGCCGTCGGCCATCTGGCGGTGGCGCAGGTGGTCCAGCGCGCGGCGCTTGGCGGTGGTCATCAACCAGGCACCGGGCTTGTCGGGCACGCCGTCGCGCGGCCAGTGGTCGAGCGCGGCCAGCAGCGCGTCCTGCGCCAGATCCTCGGCCACGCCGACGTCGCGCACCAGCCGCGCCACCGCCGCCACCAGGCGCGCCGACTCGATGCGCCAGACGGCCGCCACCGCCTGGTGCACCGCGCCCTGCGCGTCAGGCAACGGGGATGGCGTCAAGGCGGTACGGGCGTGGCGCCAGCGGAATCAGGGCGGCGCAGGGCGCTGCTCCAGCCCGCGAAAGCGCTCGACCTCGTCGCCGGGCGGAAAGTCGTCCAGCTCGAAGAGCTGGCGCACCTCGATCACCGCCGGCTGGCCCTCGCCCACCGGGTTGGGGAAGCGCCGCGACCATTCCAGCGCCTCGTCGCGCGAGCGCACCTGGATCAGCGTGTAGCCGGCGATCAGCTCCTTGGTTTCGGCAAACGGCCCGTCGATCAGGTGGCGCCCGGCGGCGTCGTAGTGGATGCGCCAGCCCAGGCGGCTGGGCTGCAGGCCGTTGGCGTCGAGCAGCACGCCGGCCAGCGCCAGTTCCTCGTGGTAGCGGGCCATCGCGGCCAGCAGCGCCTCGTCGGGCATCGGCGTGGGTTCGGCCTCGAACTCGGGCATGGATCGGACGATGATCATGAATCGCATGGAAGCCTCCTCGTGCAGACGCCCGGCATCAGCCGGCCGCGCCCATCGACGGCTGCAGCATGCTGTTGCGGTTGCCCTCGGTGTCGATGAAGGCCACGAAGGGGCCGACGCCGGGGATGTCCATCGGCTCGCCCAGCACCTGGCCGCCGGCCGCGACGACCCTGGCCATCGCGGCGCGCAGGTCTTCGACCGCGACCACGATCGACGGATGCGCGGCGCTGCCGTCGGCCGGCAAGGGGTACAGGCCGCCGCCGATGGCGCCGAAGGGCGCATCGGGCGCCCCGGCCGGGCGGTGGCCGGGCAGCGCGGTGGTGACGAGCAGGTAGTCGCCCATCTCGGGGCCCAGCATCTGCGTCTGCCAGCCGAAGGCGGCGCTGTAGAAGCGGGCGGCGCGCTCGCGGTCGCGGTAGGGCATCTCGAAGTGGACGACGGGGTTCATGGTCGTGGTCATGGGGCAGAGTCCTGTCGCTGCGGGCGCGGGCGGCGGCGG
The DNA here is from genome assembly GCA_030654555.1 of Aquabacterium sp. Classification (GTDB taxonomy): domain Bacteria; phylum Pseudomonadota; class Gammaproteobacteria; order Burkholderiales; family Burkholderiaceae_C; genus Pseudaquabacterium. The sequence continues at coordinate 1,718 of JAURXG010000402.1, read as the reverse complement.
GCTTGCCGGGCCTCACGCAAAGCCGTCGGGGCGGCTTTCATCGGTACGACGAAGCAGCGTCCGCGTTTTCGACGATCCCACCCTAAGTGGAAACCCGCATCACCCCCAAGCTGTGGTCGGCCCCGGTGCGGGTGCCGCGCCGTTCGGGTGGCCCGGCGACCAGCCGCAGGACGCCCAACGCGCGATCGCCGTCAGTCCAGGCCCAGCTTGATGCGCCGCGCCACCTCGCCCCACTTCTTCGAGTCGGCGGCCAGCGTGGCGGCGGCCTGCGCGGGCGTGCTGCCCACCACGCTCTGGTCGCCGGCCCTGAGCTTGTCGGCCACCTCGGGCAGCTTCAGCGCATCGACGAAGGCCTGCCGGAAGCGCGCGACGATGGGCTCGGGCACGCCCTTCGGGGCGAACATCACCAGCGTGAAGTCGGCCTGGTAGCCGGCCACGCCGGCCACACCGGTTTCGGCGATGGTGGGCACCTCGGGCAGCGTGGGCGAGCGGTGGCTGCCCGACACCGCCAGCGCCACCAGCCTGCCCGCGCGCACATGCGGCAGCACGGTGGGCCCGGCCAGCAGTCCGCAGGGCACCTGGTTGCCGAGCACGTCCTGCGTGGCCGGCGCCGGGCCCTTGTAGGGCACATGGCTCATGTTGAAGCCGGCCATGGCTTGCAGCAGCTCCATCGACAGGTGGCCCGGCACGCCGGCACCGCCCGAGGCGTAGCTCAGCGGGCCGGCCTTGGCCTTGGCCACCAGGTCGGCCAGCGTCTTGACGCCCAGCGCGGGATGGCACACCAGGGTCTGGTTGAACTGGGTGCCGATGCTCACCGGCACCAGGTCGTCCACCTTGAACGGCAGGTTCTTGTAGACATGCGGATTGACCGTGACCAGCGTGTCGGTGCCCCACAGCCAGGTGTAGCCGTCGGGCACGGCGCGGGCCACCTCGCCGGCGCCCAGGTTGCCGCCGGCACCGGGCTTGTTGTCGATGACGAAGCTCTGCTTCAGCGTGGCCTGCATCTTCTCGGCGGCCAGGCGCATCACGATGTCGCTGGGCCCGCCGGGCGGGAACGGCAGCACCACGCGGATCGGCCGCTCGGGCCATCCGGCCTGGGCCTGCACCGCGGTCGGCGTCAGCAGGCTGGCGGCGGTGGTGGCCAGGCTGGCGGCCAGCAAGAGCAAGGGGCGGCGTTGCATCGAGACGTCTCCTGGGGCAGCGGCGCAGACCGGCGGGCGCGGTGCCTGCAATCTAACGGCTGCAAGCCGCCACGGCCGCCCGCGCGGGGCGGGGTTTTCACCCAAGCGGCGCCGTGCGGCGCTGCTGCAGGAAGGCCCGCACCGCGGGATCGCGCTCCAGGCCGATGGCGCGCGCATAGGCGGCATCGGCCGCCTCGGCCTGGCCCAGGCGCTGCAGCAGGCCGGCACGCGCCGCCCAGTAGGGCTGGTAGTCGGCCAGCCGGGCATCACCGGCCAGTGCGTCGAGCGCGGCCAGCGCCGGCGCCGGCCCCTGCGTCTCGGCCAACGCCACCGCGCGGTTCAGTGCCACCACCGGCGAGCCGGTCAGGCGCTGCAGCGCGTCGTACAGCCGCTCGATCGCCGGCCAGTCGGCCGCACCGGTCAGGCGGCGCACGCCATGCGCCGATTGCACGGCGGCCTCGAGCTGGAAGCGCCCGACGCGCCGCACCGGGCCGGCCAGCGCCAGCGCGCCGGCGCGGCGCAGCAGCCGCTCGGCCT
>JAURXG010000396.1 GCA_030654555.1 Aquabacterium sp. | reverse complement strand
GCTGAAACAGCTCGGGCGCGCGGTAGATGCGGCGCAGCAGCAGCACCTCCACCACCGCGCCGAAGGCGCCCACCGCCAGCGCCGACAGCAGCAGCGCCGGCCAGAAGCCCAGCCCGGTGCCCAGGTGCTCGACCAGCGTGTAGGCGACGTAGACGCCCAGCATGAAGAACGAGCCGTGCGCGAAGTTGACGATGCGGGTGACGCCGAAGATCAGCGACAGCCCCGCCGCCACCAGAAACAGCGACGACGCGCCGGCCAGGCCGTTGAGCAGTTGGACGAAAAACGCAGACAGGGTCATGGGCGAATCAGAAGCAACCGTCTTTCACGGGCAAGGCGCCGCAAAGCAAGCGGCCGCCGCGGATCTGGCTCCGCCAGTCCGCCAGCGGCGCCCCCCCTGGGGGAAGCGCCGAAGGCGCTTCGGGGGAGCGTCATTCAGCCGGGCGCAGTTTCTTCACTTCCGCATCGCTGGGCTGGTACTTGCTGCCGTCGAGGTAGACGTAGTCCACCATCGTGCCCTTGCCTTTTTCCAGCTTGGTCTTGCCGACGTAGGCGCCCATCGTGCTCTGGTTGTCCTGCGCGCGGTAGGTGGCGCGGCCGAACGGCGTCATCACCTCCAACCCCTTGAAGGCGGCGATCAGCTTCTCGGTGTCGGTGCTCTTGGCCTTGGTGATGCCGGCGGCCAGGCTCTTGATGGCCGAGTAGCCCACCACCGAGCCCAGGCGCGGGTAGTCGTTGAACTTGCGGTGGTAGGCCAGGAAGAAGGCCTTGTGCTCGGGCGTCTGGATGCCGTACCAGGGGTAGCCGGTGACGACCCAGCCGTTGGGCGTCTCGTCCTTCAGCGGATCGAGGTATTCGGGCTCGCCGGTGAGCATGCTCACCACCTCGCGGCCCTGGAACAGCCCGCGGGTGTTGCCCTCGCGCACGAACTTGGAGAGGTCGGCGCCGAACAGCACGTTGAAGATCGCGTCGGGCTTGGCATCGGCCAGCGCCTGCACCACGCTGCCGGCGTCCAGCTTGCCCAGCGGCGGCGCCTGCTCGGCGACGAACTCCACATCGGGCTGCGCCGCCTTCAGCAGTTGCTTGAAGGTGGCCACCGCGCTCTGGCCGTACTCGTAGTTGGGGTACACCACCGCCCAGCGCTTCTTCTTCAGCTTGGCGGCCTCGGGCACCAGCATCGCGCTCTGCATGTAGGTGGACGGGCGCAGCCGGTAGGTGTAGCGGTTGCCGTTGCTCCAGACGATCTTGTCGGTCAGCGGCTCGCTGGCCAGGTAGAAGAACTTCTTCTGCTTGGCGAAGTCGGTCAGCGCCAGGCCGATGTTGGACAGGAAGGCCCCCGTCAGCACGTCGACCTTCTCGCGCGAGACCAGTTCTTCGGCGGCGCGCACCGCGTCACCCGGGTTGCCGTTGTCGTCGCGGGTGATCAGCTCGACCTTCTTGCCGTTCAGGCCACCGGCGGCGTTGATCTCCTCGACGGCCAGCTCCATGCCCTTCTTGTAGGGCTCGAGAAAGGCGGGCTGCACCTTGTAGCTGTTGACCTCGCCGATCTTGATGGTGCCCTGCGCCTGGGCCAGCGGCGCGCCCAGCGTGATCAATGCGGCCAGGGCGGCCAGGAAGTGCTTGCGGTTCATGGAGCGGTCCTCGAAGTGATGGAAACGGGGTCAACGATAACGCCGACGCGGGACACCGCGGTCAGCGCAGGCCGTCCTGGCCGACGATTTCATGCGCCTGCAGGCCGCCGATGCGCGGCAGCGGCCGGCCGCTGTCGGTGACGGCCACCGCCACCACGATCTCGTTGGCGCGCGGTGCATCGCTCACCCGCGCTTCGATGGCGTCGAAGTGGCTGCGCACGAAGGCCGCGTCCTTGTGGCCCAGCGGCACGTCGACCGCGGTGCCCACGCCGCCCTGCTTCTTGGCCGACGGCACCAGCGCGGCGCCCTTCTCCACGGCCTTGCGCAAGGGCGCGCCCAGCTTGGGGTGCAGGATCGCGGCGGCGTGCTCGAGCTCGCCGGCCTCGCCGACGATGGCGGCCTTGCCGTAGCTCTGCGCCTGCGCGGGCGTGATGCCCAGCGCCTGCACGCAGCGCTCGCCCAGCAACGCGCCCAGTTCCTCGCCGATGGCGATCAGCGCGTCGAGGTTCTGCTCGTACCGGCCGGCGTACGGGTTTTGGATCACCGCCATCGCCAGCGCACGGCGGGTCGGCGGGCTCACGTCGCGGCCCATCTCGCGGCGGATCTCGTCGACCTGCACCACCAGCTTGCGGACATAACTCGGAACTTCAAGGGTCATGATGAAGGTGTCCTGTTCGGTCTTGGCGGGGTCAGCGAAGCCCGTCCCACTTGGCGATCGCGTCGGCGGCCAGGCCGCCGACGCGGGCATGTACCCGCGCGCCGCAGCTCATCGCCAGGATCACGACCATCTCGTCGGGCCGCGGCGCGCCGGGCACGCGCACCTCCATCGCGTCGAAGTGGCTGCGCACGTAGCTGGCGTTGATGTGGGTCAGCGGCACGTCCAGCGTGGCGCCGGGCCCGCCCACCTTCTTGGTGCTGGGCACGATGGCCAGCGCGTTGCCGCTCTGCCCGCCGCTGGAGATGCCCTTGGCATAGGCTGCGGCATCGCCCTTCCAGCCCAGCAGCTCGCGCATCGCGTAGCCGCCCGGCACATGCCACAGCGCGCCATGCTCCAGCTCGCCGGCCGCGCCGATGATGGCGCCCTTGCCGTAGCCCTGGATGCGCTCGACGGGCACGTCCATCGCCGCCAGCAGCCGGCGCGCCAGGTCCAGCCCCACGGGGTTGAGTGCCTCCATCATCGGCAGGATGTCGGGTTCGTAGCGCCCGGCATACGGGTTGGTCAGCACCGCCGCGATGGCGCCGCGCCGCAACGGCACGGCGGCGCGCGGCCCACCCTCGTGGTGGATGTCTTCGACCTGGGTGAAGACGCGGCGGATGTCGATGAGGTTCATGTCGGAAGGATGTCCGGTTTGATGTAGCAATTACTGAACCAACGCAGGTGGCGACTCTAGCGCGGACACCGCTGGCAGCCGAGCGAGGGAACCCTGACACACCAGCAGCGCCGCATGCACCAGGCCTTGCGCCTGCAGGCGGCGCGCGCAGGCCAGACCACGCTGCAGCGCCTGCTCGACCAGCGCGGCCGGCAGCGGCGGCACCGCCACCGTGACCAGCCGCTCGCCCAGATCGCTGTCGTCGCGAAGCGCGTTAGCGGGCTGCCGCTGGATGCGGGCATCGTCCACGTCCACCGCATTGGCGATCACCGTGGCGGCGGCATCGGCCATCGCGGCGCTGGCCGCCAGCACGGTGACGGCGTCGGCGATGCCGCGCGACTGGCTGCGCCCGCGCCAGCCGCTGGTGGCCACGCCCCGCACCGGGTCGTCGGCGCGCACGGTGAAGCCTGCATCGGTGCGCAAGCTCCCCTCGGCGGTGCGCGACGCCGCCGCGGCATCGAAGCGGTCCAGGTCGGCAAACAGCCCCACGCGTGCCGATGCGCCGGGGGCCAGATGCAGCGCGATGTCGCCGCCGTTGTTGACCCACGCACGGCTGATGCCGGGGCGTTGGTAGCAGGCGATCAGCTCCTGCGCCACCGCGCCCGCCACCGCAGCCATCGGCGTGATGAAGCCCGCGGCCTCGGCGCGCAGCGGCACGCAGGCGGCCCACATGCGCCGCGCCACCGGGCCCTGAAGCGGACAGGCGCCGGCATCGTCGGCCACCGGCTGGCGCAGGCATGGCAGCTCGGCCACCAGTTCGGCCAGCACCGACTCGAAACGCGCCCAGGCCGCGGCCTGCGCCGCCGCCTGGGCATCGGCCGCGCCATCGGCGCCGATCACGAGATCGATCGGCCCATGCTGGAAGTGCCAGCGCCCGTCGGGCAGGACGGCACGCTGGGCGGCTGCCCAGGTCGCCAGCGGACGCCGCGCAACCGGCTCTGCCGGGCCGCTGGCGGCGCGCCCCTGGGGGGAGGCGCCCAAGGCGCTTCGGGAGCGGGCCAAGCCCTCAGCCCAGCAGCGGCGCGCGGCCCAGCGGCCAGGGGTTGCCAGGCCCGGGCGCGATGAAGCGCCGCGCCGTGGGCGCCCCGTCGGCATGCCAGGCACCGGTGGCCAGCGCCTGCGCCAGCGGCCGCACATAGGCCATGTGGCCGCCCAGCGCCTGGTAGTCGTCCAGCCGCATGCTGAACTCGATGGGGGCCACGATCGCCGGCGTGGGCACGGTGCCGAAGCTGTGGGACGGCATGCGCGTCACGTCCACCATCAGCGTGATGCCTCCGCCCGGCCACACGTAGGCCGGCGCGCCGCCGCAGGTGACGTTGACCAGGCTCTGCTTGATCGCGCGGGTCAGGCGCACCGGGTTGTCTGTGACGCCCGCGCGCAGGCTGCCACCCGCGCCGCCGACGAACAGCACGGTGCACAGCGAAGGTTCGCAGTTCTCGCCGATGCGCTCGACGATGGCCTGCACCGCCGCGGGCATCGGCGCCGGCTGCGGCCGGAGCGCCGCGTCCAGCTCGAACCAGGCCGCATGCTCGCCGGTGGTGCTGACCATCAGCAGGCGCTGGCCGGCCCAGGCCTCGTCGGCATCCCAGGGCTCCAGGATGCTCAGCGGATCGGCGATGTCGGTGCCGCCCCAGCCGGTGCCCGGGTTGGCCACCTGGAAGTAGCGCCCCGGCGTGCTCTTGCGGCCGCGGATCTTCAGGCCCGAGCGCCGCATGCCCAGGCAGCGCCCGGCCTGGTGTTCGGTCAACACGCCGGTGATGTGGTCGTCGACCACCACCACCTCGTCGACCAGGCCCATGAACTGCTGCGCGAAGATGCCGATGGTGGCCGAGCCGCAGCCCAGCCGCATGCGCACCTCGGGCACGCCGTTGACCACCGGCGCGGCGCCCGCCTGCACGCGCACCTGGGCGCCGCCGTCGATGCTGAGCTCCACCGCCTGCTGGTTGCCCAGCGCGGCCATCATGTCCACCGTGATGCGGCCCTCTTTCTTGCTGCCGCCGGTGATGTGGTGCACGCCGCCCAGGCTGAGCATCTGCGAGCCGTATTCGGCCGTGGTGACATGGCCCACCACCTCGCCCTGGCAGCGCACGTTGGCCTGCTCGGGGCCCAGCCAGCGGTCGGTGTCGATCTTCACCTTCAGGCTGCAATAGCTGAAGATGCCCTCGGTGACCACGGTGACCATGTCCACGCCCTCGGCGCGCGACGACACGATGAACGGCGCGGGCTTGTAGTCGGGGTAGGTGGTCGACGCGCCCACCGCGGTGACGAAGATCGCGGCGTCGGCATCGTCGGCCGGGTCCAGCGGCACCGGCGCTGAACCGGCGGCCAGGAAGGGCACCAGGTCGGCGCCCCCCGCCACCTCACCTGCCGCCACCGCGTCGACCCGGCGGCGCACCAGCAGCACCGGATCGGCCCGCACCAGCACGCCGGCCTGGTTGGCATAACGATCGCAGGCGCCCACCTTGCCCTCGCTGATCTGGCACAGCACCGGGCAGGCGTTGCATTCGATCTTGTGCGCGGCCAGGCGCTCGTTGCGCGGCGCGGCGCGCCAGGCTTCGGCACCCGCCGCCACGGCGATGCCGGGCTGCGGCGGCGGTGGATCGCCCAGGCCATCGGTCTTGGTGTGCTCGTGCTCGGACATGCAGGCCCCGGTCGTGATGCAGATCAAGCCGCGGCCCAGGGACAACCCTGAGCCTGAGGCACAATCGCGGGCGATGCAGCGGGCATGGTTTTCATGTAGTGCCTGCTACACCAAGATGTAGCCGATGCTACATTCAGGGCGCAGGCAGCGCAAGCGCGCGGGGCAACCCGGCGCCGGTGATGCCACCGGCCCCTTCCCGCCTTTCGCCACACTGCCTTCGACCCCGGTCGCATCCATCATGAGCGCCTTCAGCGAGCAAACCGTCCTCAGCGTCCACCACTGGACCGACCGGCTGTTCTCCTTCACCACCACGCGCGGGCCTTCGCTGCGGTTCCTCAATGGCCACTTCACGATGATCGGCCTGCGGGTGGACGGCAAGCCGCTGCTGCGCGCCTACAGCGTGGTCAGCGCCAACTACGAGGAGCACCTCGAGTTCCTCAGCATCAAGGTGCAGGACGGCCCGCTCACCAGCCGGCTGCAGCACATCCAGATCGGCGACACCGTGATCGTGGGCAACAAGCCCACCGGCACGCTGGTGATCGACTACCTGCTGCCGGGCAAGCGGCTGTACCTGATGAGCA
>JAURXG010000394.1 GCA_030654555.1 Aquabacterium sp. | reverse complement strand
TGGTGGAACGTGGCGATCGGGTACAGGTCGCCGGTCAGCACCATCTCCATCAGCAGCGGCTGCGGCAGCATCCACAGCAGCGGGATCGCCCACGGGCTGCCACGCCCGGCGATGCGCGTCTCGGTGATGCCGACCTGCGTGCCCTTCAGGCCCACACGCAGATCGGAGTTCAGGCTCAGCATCATGCCGCCGGCGATCAGGTGCCCCGTCATGGCCGCGATGATGGGCTTGGCCACGCGGCGCTGGCGGCCATGGAACGGGTCCTTCATCTTCGTCAGGATGTCCACCCCCTCCTCCTTCTTGACGCGCGCCGCTTCACGCAGATCGAGGCCCGCACAGAAGGTGCCGCAGTCGGCCGAGGTCAGGATGGCCACGCGCACGTTCTTGTCGGCGTCGACTTCGGCCCAGCAGTCGTGCAGGCGGTTGGCGGCCGCGGGCGACAGCGCGTTGCGGATCTCAGGACGGTTGATCTTCACGGTGGCGATGCCATCGCGCACCTCGTAGACCACGGTATCTGCATCGTTCATGGAGCTTGTCCTTCAGTGGGGTTCGGGCGCTTCAGCCGCGCATGACTTTCCAGGCTGCCGGGCGCTTGGCCAGGAAGGCGGCGATCCCTTCGCCGGCGTTCTCGGTTTCCCAGGCGTCGGCCAGTGCGGCTGCGGTGTAGTCCATGCAGTCGCGCGGCGGGCGGCCTATGACGTCATTGAACAGCTTCTTGGTCGACGCGATCGAGCTGGCCGGAATGGCCATGATCAGCGCCAGTTCTTCCTCGATCGCGCGGTCGAGGTCTTCGGGCGCGGCGACGCGGTCGACCAGACCGATGCGTTCGGCCTGCGCGGCGTCGATGAACTGCGCCGTCAGGCCGTAGCGGCGCGCCCTGGCCAGGCCGATGCGGCGCGCAACATAGGGCCCGATGTTGGCCGGCAGCAGGCCGAGCTTGGCCTCGGTGAGCGAGAAGCGGGCGGCGGTCGAGGCCACGGTCACGTCACAGATGCAGGTCATGCCGAAGCCGCCGCCGGTGGCCGCGCCGTTGATGCGCCCGACCACCACCTTGGGCAGGGTGTCGAACTCGTAGAACAGCTCGGCCAGAATTCTCGATTCCGCGATGCGCTCGGCCCGGCTCTGCCCGAGCACGCTGCGCATCCAGTTCAGGTCGCCACCGGCGCAGAAGGACTTGCCCTCGCCTGTCAACACCACGGCGCGCAGCTTGTCATCGGCCGCGATCACGCCCAGCGCGTGACGCAGCTCTTGCACCAAGCCCATGCTCATCGCGTTCTGGATCTCGGGGCGGGCCAGCGTCAGCCGGGCCACGCAGTCGCCGTCCATCGTCAGTTTGATTGATTCGTAGTTCATCCGGGTCTCCTCGTTGTGGCGTCGACGCTCATGCGGGCTCGGCAGCCCCGACCAGGGCCACCAGCAGCCCGCGCTCCACCGTTTGTCCGGCCGTGACCGTCAGGCTGCGCAGCACGCCATCGTGCTCGGCGCAGATCTTCATTTCCATCTTCATCGACTCCATCGTCACGACCACGTCGCCGGCGCGCACGGTGTCGCCGATGGCGGCATGCAATTTCAGGATGGTGCCCATCATCGGCGTGCGCAACTCGCCCGAGGTCACCTGCGCTGCGGCGGCCTGGGCCAGGTAGGCAAAGGCCTCGAGGTGATGCGCGCTGCCCTGCGCCTGCACGAACAGGCTGGCGTCGCGGCGCGCGATGGCCAGGGTCTCGATCTCATCACCGATGCCCAGGCGCCAGCGTTCGCCCTGCGGGCGCAGCGACAGGCGCACGCGCTCGTCGCCCACCTGCACCAGCATCTGACCATCGGCGCCTTGCTGACCGAAGCGAATCTCGTGCAGGCGCGCGCCGTCGCACAGCAGCAGCGAGGGCACTGCGGTCACCGCGTCGTCGCCGGCATGCATCTGCCAGCCGGTCACGTCGGGCGCCGACCAAGCACCGTAGCCGCAGCTGTGCTGGCGCGCGTCGAGCAGCCACCAGGCAGCGGCAGCGGCCAGCAGCGTCACCGGGATGGCATCGCCGCTGCGCTGCGCGCTCGGCACTTCATCGACGCTGCGGGTGTGGAAGCTGGCGTCGCGCGTTTGCGGCAACGCGATCAACTGCTGCAGGAAGCCGCAGTTGGTCGTCACGCCGAACACGCGCGTCTGGCCCAGCGCCAGCGCAAGGCGGTCGAGCGCGGCCTTGCGATCAGGCGCATGCACGATCAGCTTGGCCAGCATCGAGTCGTAGTACGGCGTCACCTCGGAGCCGGCACGCACGCCCGTTTCCACGCGAACGCCCTGCGTGGGGAAATGCAGATCGACGATCCGGCCAGTGGCTGGCATGAAGTCCTGCGCGGCATCCTCGGCGCACACGCGCGCCTCGACCGCATGGCCGCGCAGCACCACGTCGGCCTGGCGCAGCGGCAAGCCCTCGCCGGCCGCCACGCGCAGCATCAGTTCGACGATGTCGATGCCGGTCACCTCCTCCGTCACCGGGTGCTCGACCTGCAGGCGCGGATTGACCTCCAGGAACCAGTGCCGGCCACCGGCGACAAGAAACTCCACCGTGCCGACGCCACGGTAGTTCAGGCGCTGCGCCAGCCGCACCGCGTCGGCCAGCAACTGCTCACGCAATCCCGCGGGCAGCGGCGCCGCGGGTGCTTCCTCGATCAGCTTCTGGTGCCGCCGCTGCAGCGTGCATTCGCGCTCGAACAGGTGGATGACCCCGCCATGCCCGTCGCCGGCGATCTGCACTTCGACGTGCCGGCCGCGCTCGATGTAGGGCTCGACGATCAGCGCCGGGTCGCCAAAGGCACTTCGGGCTTCGCGCATCGCGGTGCCGATGGCCTCCATCAGCGCATCCGGATGCCGCACCACGTGCATGCCCTTGCCGCCGCCGCCAGCCGCCGGCTTCAGCAGCACCGGCAGCGGTAGCGCGCGTGCCCACGCAGCCACCACCTCGGCATCGGCACTGGCCTGTTCGCCGCCATCGAGCACCGCCACGCCGGCCGCGCGCGCTTCGGCCTTTGCCGAAGCCTTGTTGCCCAGGCGTTCGATGACCTCGGGCGTGGGGCCGATGAAGACCAGCCCCGCTGCCTCGACCGCCCGCGCGAATTCAGGGTTCTCGGCCAGGAAGCCGTAGCCGGGGTGGATCGCCTGCGCGCCGCTGCGCAGCGCGGCAGCGATCACCGCGTCGATGCGCAGGTAGCTTTCGGCCGCAGTGGCGCCACCCAGTCCAATGGATTCGCCGATGACGCTCGTGTGCAGCGCGTCGCGGTCGGCGCTGGAATGCACGCCGACGACCGCGATGCCCAGGCGGCGGCAGGTGCGGGCGATGCGGCAGGCGATCTCGCCGCGGTTGGCGATCAGGATCTTCCTAAACACGGTGGACTCCCGCGGCGTGATCGCCTGCGCACGCTGCGCGTGCCATGCAATCTGGCTTCGCCGCTGCGCCGACTGGCGTCGGCTGGTCCCCACGATTGGCGATCAGGATCTTGTTGAACACTAGCGTCCACTCCAGCGCGGCGCGCGCTTTTCGTTGAAGGCCTTGACACCTTCGAGCCGGTCTTCCGAAGAGACCAGCACGTTGTAGGCGGCGATGTCGAGCGCGTAGCCGGTGTGGAAGTCGACCTCGCCGCCGCGCGACGCGGCCAGCTTGGCGTAGTGCACGGCCATCGGCGCGGCCAGCACGATCTCGCGCGCATCGGCCACGGCGACTGTCATCGCCTGGCCGGGTTCGGCGAGCGTGGTCACCATGTCCCAAATGGCGGCCTGCTCGGCCGAGAAGCGCCGCGCCGTCAGCAGCAACTGCTTGGCGCGCCGCGCACCGACGGCGCGCACCAGGTTCTGGATGCCGCCGCCGCCGGGCATGATGCCGCGCCGCACCTCGGGCAGCGAGAACACCGCAGACCGCGAAGCGACGATGTAGTCACACCTCAAGGCCAGCTCGCAGCCGCCGCCATGGGCATGCCCTTCCACCGCGGCGATCACCGGGCGCGGAAAGTCCTTCACCGCCAGCAGCACTTCCTCGGCCATCTGGTGCTGGCGGCGCCAGGCGGCGTCGGTCATGCCGTTGCGCTGCTTCAGGTCGCCGCCGGTCGAGAAGGCGCGCTCGCCGGCACCGCTGACAATCAGCACGCGCAGGCTGTCGTCGTAGGCCAGCTCGTGCAGCGCCTGGCGAAGGTCGATGAACATCTGCGTGTTCATCGCGTTCATCACCTCGGGCCGGTTGAGCACCAGGCAACGGATGCCGTCTTCGGCCGCGGAGCCTGGCGCGGGTTGGATCAACAGGGTTTCGTAGTCCATGGCCGGGCCTTCAATAGGAGCGCGGCATGCCCAGCAGATGCTCGGCCACCTGCGCCAGCACCAGATTGTTGGAGATCGGCGCGGTGCGGAACAGCCGGCTCTCCTTCCACTTGCGTTCGATGTCGTATTCGCAGGCCACGCCATAACCGCCGAAAGTCGTCATCGCCGCTTCCGCGGCCTCCCAGGCGGCTTCGCTGGCCAAGTACTTGACCATCGTGGCCTCGCGTCCGCCGGGCAGCCCGGCGTCGAACAGCGTGGCGGCCTTGTTGCGCATCAGCTCGGCGGCTTCGATGTTCATGTGTGCGCGCGCGATCGGAAACTGCACGCCCTGGTTGGCGCCGATCGGGCGGTCGAAGACAACCCGCTCGCTGCCGTAGCGCGCCGCCTTCTCGACGAACCAATGGCCGTCGCCGATGGCCTCGCTGGCCACCAGCAGGCGCTCGGAATGCAGCGAGTCGAGCAGGTAGTAAAAGCCCTTGCCTTCCTCGCCGATGCGGTCGTCGTCGCTCAGTTCCAGGTTGTCGATGAAGATCTGGAAGGTATGGTGGTTGATCATCGTGCGGATCGGCGTGGCCTTGAGCGCCGCACCGGCCTTCGCGATGTCGATCAGGAACAGGCTCAGGCCGTCGGTCTTCTTCTTCACCTCGCCGATCGGCGTGGTGCGCGCGATCAGCAGGTACATGTGCGAATGGCTGTAGCGCGAGGTCCAGATCTTCTGACCGTTGACGACGTAGCCGCCCGGCACTTTGCGCGCGAAGGTCTTGATGGCCAGCGTGTTCGAGCCGGCGTCGGGCTCGGTCACGCCGAAGGCCTGCAGGCGCAGGCTGCCGTCGGCGATGCGCGGCAGCGTGCGGCGTTTCTGCGCCTCGGAGCCGTGGCGCATGATCGAGGCCATCGTGTACATCTGCGCATGGCAGTGCACGGCGCTGCCGCCGTTCTGATTGACCTCCTGCAGGATCAGGCAGGCGTCGAGCAGCGGCAGCCCCGCGCCGCCGTATTCCTCGGGGATCAGCGAGGCCAGCCAGCCCGCCGCGGCCATCGCGTCGACGAAGGCTTCCGGGTACTGGCCGTCCTGCGCGAGCTGGCGCCAGTATTCGGGGCCGAACTTCTTGCACAGGTCTTTGACGGCGACGCGAATCTGTTGCTGGGTTTCGGTGTAGTTGAAGTCCATGGTGTGTTTCAACGGTATCGGGCGATGAACGTCGGCAGCCGGGGCCAGCCGACTACATGCGGAACACGCCGAACTGCGTGTCGCGCTGCGGCTGGCGCCCGGCCATTTCGAACAGCAGGGCCATGGTGTCGCGCGTTTCGAGCGGGTCGATGACCATGTCGCACCACAGGTTGGCGGCGTAGTTGTAGGGGCTGGCGAAGGTTTCGAACTGTTCGCGGATCGGCTGCTTGAAACGCTCTTTCTCGTCCTCGGTCCAACTCGTGCCTTCGCGCTGGTGGATGTTGTCGCGCACCATGGTCAGCGTGGTGGCGGCCTGCTCGGGCCCCATCAGCGCGGCACGGCCGGTGGGCCACATCATCATCACGTGCGGCTTGAACGGGCGGCCGCACATCGCCAGGTAGGCGGCGGCATAGGAGCCGCCGGTGATGAGGGTGTAGCGCGGCACGTTGGCCGAGGCCATCGCGGTCATGAACTTGGCGCCATGCTTGGCGATGCCCTCGCGCTCCACCGCCTGGCCGACCATGAAACCCGAGACGTCGGCGATGAACAGCAGCGGAATGTCGCGCTGGCAGGCCAGTTCGATGAAGTGCGCACCTTTCAGGGCGCACTCGGAGAAGATGACGCCGTTGTTGGCCAGGATGCCGACCTGGAAGCCCTTGATGCGGGCGAAACCGCAGATCATCGAGGGGCCATACAGCGGCTTGAATTCCTGTAGATCGCTGTCGTCGATCAGGCGCGCCAGCACCTCTCGGTTGTCTGTGGGATGGCGGATGTCGGCGCTGACGATGCCGTAGATCTCGCGCGCATCAAAGCGTGGTGGCTTCGGCGCAGCCACGTCCCAGCGCTGCTTGGGGCCGGTGCCCAGGTTGGCGACGATGTCGCGCACGATGGCGATGGCGTGGCCGTCGCTTTCGGCCAGGTGGTCGGTGACGCCGCTGACCCGGCTGTGCATGTCGCCGCCACCCAGCGTCTCGACATCGACCACTTCCTTGGTAGCGGCATACACCAGCTGCGGCCCGCCAAGGAACATCGCGCCCTGGTTGCGCACGATCACCGCCTCGTCGCACAGCGCCGGCAGGTAGGCGCCGCCGGCGGTGGACGGGCCGTGCACGGTGGCGATCTGCGTGATGCCCTCGCCCGACATGCGGATCTGGTTGTAGAAAATCGAACCGAACTGGCCGTCGTCGGGGAATATGTGCGCCTGCTCGGGCAGGTTGGCGCCGCCCGACTGGACCATGGTGATGCAGGGCAGGCGGTGCTGCCAGGCGAACATCTGCGCCCGCACATGTTTCTTCGAGGTGATGCCGTAATAGGTGCCGCCCTTCACCGTGGCGTCGTGGATCATCAGCATGCAGGGCCGGCCGCTGACCAGGCCGACGCCGGTGATGATGCTGCCGCCCGGCGGCACGCCCTCGTACAGGCCGTCACCGGCGAGCTGGCCGAATTCGAGGAAGGGCGAGCCGGGGTCGAGCACCGCAGCCAGGCGCTCGCGCGGCAGCAACTGGCCGCGCTCCTTGTGCAGGCGCCGCGCCTTCTCGGGCCCGCCGACCAGGGCGCGTGCGCGCCGTGCGTGCAGGTCGGCGATGCGCGCCAGGTAGGCGTCGCGGTTGCGGGCAAAGTCGTCCGTGCCGGGGGAGACCATCGACGTCATCAGACTCATGCGCTGGCTTTCATGAACGTGAGAGCGCGGCCCGGCGGCGCCGCGCCACAGGCGGTTGCAGCACAGCTAGACCGCACGCAGCGCGGTAAAGCGTTGCAGGTGGTGGTCGGTGCCACCGAAGCCATGCTGGAACAGCGTCAGGCGGCGGAAGTAGTGGCCGATGTCGAGCTCTTCGGTCATGCCCACGCCGCCGTGCAGTTGCACACCCTGCCGCGCCACGTAGCACGCGTGCTCGCTGATGGCGACCTTGGCCGCGGACACCGCACGCGCGCGTTCGGCGGCCACCGGGTTGTCGGCCTGCAGCGCCGCCAGCAGCAGCATCGAGCGGCTGGCTTCGACGGCCGCGAACATGTCCCCCATGCGGTGCTGCAGCACCTGGAAGCTGGCCAGCGGCACGTCGAACTGCTTGCGCGTGGCCAGGTACTCGCCGGTCTTGAACAGCACCGCCGTCATCGCACCCAGCGCGTCGGCGCAGGCGGCAACAGTGGCCTGGTCGAAGGCACGCTCCAGCGTGGCCAGGCCGGCGGCAGGGTCGCCCAGCGCCGCCGTGCCCTCCAGCGCCACCGCGTCGAGGTGCAGTTCGCCGGCACGCGCGCCGTCGTAGCGCGCATAGGCTGTCACGCCAAGGCCCTTGGCCCCGGCCGGGACGACGAACAAGCCGATGCCGCCGCGGTCGCCCGCTGTGCCGGCCGTGCGCGCGGCCACCACGAAGGCGTCGGCCAAGGGCGCGGCCGGCACGCCCGTCTTGTGGCCGGACAGCACCCAGCCGCTGCCCTGCCGGCGCGCGCTGGCGGCCACCCAGGCCAGCTCGTGGCGCGAATCGGCCTCGGTGTGGGCCAGGGTGTAGATCGCCTCGCCGGCCACCAGCGGCGGCAACAGGGCCGCGCATTGCGCCGCGCTGCCGGCGCCGGCGATCACCTGGCCGGCCAGCACGGTGCTGGCCAGGTAGGGCTCGACCACCAGCGCCGCGCCCAGGGCCTCGGCGACCTGAATGACATCGGGCATGGCACCAAAGCCGCCGTAGGCCTCGGGCAGGCCCAGGCCAAGCCAGCCGAATTCAGCGAAGCGGCGCCAGTGCGCGGGGCTCATGCCGGTGTCGGTGGCCAGCAGCTTGTGGCGCGCGTCGAAGCTGTATTCGGCACGCAGGTACTTGTGCGCGGCGTCGCGCAGCATCTTCTGTTCGGGGGTGGGTGTCAGGTCCATGGCGGGTCTCGCTGCGGTTCTTTCAAGCTCTCAGGCCCGGGCCTGGCCCAACATGGACTTGGCCAGCACCGTCTTCTGCACTTCGTCACTGCCACCGTAGATGGTGGCCGCACGCAGGAAGGCATAGCGCTCCATCGCATGGGCTTGGTCGGTTTCGGCCAGCGCGCCCTGCGCATGCCAGGGCCACGCCTGTTCGGCGCCGATCTCCACGCTCAGCGCCGACAGTGTTTGCTGCACCGCCGTGCCCATGATCTTCAGCAGCGACGATTCCGGCCCTGGCGCCTTGCCTGCTGCGGTGGACGACAGCACGCGCAAGTTGGTGTATTCCAGCGCCATCAGGTCGATCTCGGCGCGTGCCAGCTTGTTGCGCATCGCCGCGTCGTCGAGCAGCGGCCGGCCGCCGGAACGCCGCTCGGCCGCAGCCGCGTACAGGTTGGCCAGCGAGGCCTTGCTGTCGGCGACGCCGGCAATGCTGGTGCGCTCGTGCGTGAGCAGGTACTTGGCAATCTCCCAGCCCTGCCCCTCCCTACCCACCAGGTTGGACCTGGGCACCCGCAGATCGGTGAAGAACACCTGGTTCAGGTGGTGCTCGCCGTCGATGGACACGATGGGCCGCACCTCGATGCCAGGGCGATCCATCTCGATCAGCAGGAAGGAGATGCCCTCCTGCTTCTTGCCGGTGTTCGCGGTGCGCACCAGGCAGAACATCAGGTTGGCCCAGTGGGCGTAGGTGGTCCAGATCTTGGAGCCGTTGATGACGTAGTCGTCACCGTCGGCCACGGCGCTGGTCTTCAGGCTGGCCAGGTCGGATCCGGCGCCAGGCTCCGAATAGCCCTGGCACCACCAGTCCTCGCAGCGCCTGATGCGCGGCAGGTACTTCGCCTTCTGCGCCTCGGTGCCGAAGGCAATCAGCACCGGGCCCAGCATGATCACGCCCATCGACAAGCCGATGGGCGCATTGGCCGCGGCGCGCTCCAGATCGAACAGGTAGCGCTGGGTCGGCGTCCAGCCGGGGCCGCCGTGCTCCTTGGGCCAGCCCACGACCAGGTAGCCCTGTTCGTCGAGCCGGCGCTGCCACTGGACGATGTCGTCCTTGTTCAGCATCTGGCCGGTGACCACCTTGCGCCGCAGGTGCCCGGGCGTGTTGGCGGCGAACCACTCGCGTACCTCGTGCTGGAATGCGCGCTCGCTGTCGTTGAAAGAAAGATCCATGGCCGGCTCCGCTGGCAACGATCAGATGGAAATGCCGCCGCCGCAGATCAGCGTCTGGCCACTGATGTAGTTGGACTCCGGCGTGCACAGCAGGTACACCGAGCCGGCTGCCTCTTCAGGCGTGCCGCCGCGGCCCAGCGGAATGCTGCGCTCCATCATCGCCAGCAGGTCGGGGTTGACGCCGACCTTGATCTTGCGGCCCTCGACGTCGATCGACGCATCGCCACCGGCCGGCGCTTCGGTCAGCCGGGTCTTGATCATGCCGAAGGCGACCGCGTTGACGTTGACCTTGTAGCGCCCCCATTCCTTGGACAGCGCCTTGGTCAGGCCGATGATGCCGGCCTTGCCGGCCGAGTAGTTGGCTTGGCCGGCGTTGCCGCCGGTGCCGGCGATCGACGAGATGTTGACGACCTTGCGGAACACTTCCTTGCCGGCCTCGGCCTCGACCTTCGAGGTGTGGCGGATGTAGTCGGCGGCGGCGCGCAGGATCTTGAACGGCGCCGTCAGGTGCACGTCGAGGATCGAGTGCCACTGCTCGTCGGTCATCTTCTGGATGACGTTGTCCCTGGTGTAGCCGGCGTTGTTGATGATGATGTCCAGGCCGCCAAAGCCGTCGATCGCGGTCTTCACGAAACGTTCGGCAAAGCCGTCCGCCGTGACGCTGCCGACGCAGGCGATGGCCTGGCCGCCGGCGGCCTTGATGTCGGCCACGGTCTGCTCGGCGGGTGCTGCGTCGAGGTCGTTGACGACGACCTTGGCACCTTCGCTGGCCAGCTTCATGGCGATGGCACGGCCGATGCCGCGGCCGGATCCGGAGACGATGGCGACCTTGCCTTCGAGGTTCTTCATGGCTGTGTCCTTGATGTGGATGTAGGTGTGATGGGTGAGAGATGTGTGATGGGTGAGTTCAGTCCAGCGCCACCAGCGCGTCGCCGGCCAACGTGACGTCGCCGCTGGCCTTGGCGGCGGTCAGCTCCACGCGCGCGCAGGGCCGGCCTTTGTGGATCAGCTTCTCGACCACCCTGCCGCTGCACTGCACCCGGTCGCCCAGTTGCGTGATGGCCGCGAAACGCACGCCATAGCTCAGGATGCGCCGCTGCGGCACCCATTGCGCAAGCGCCCGGGCCAGGTAGGCCATGGACAACATGCCGTGCGCAAACACGTCCTTCATGCCCGCCTTCTTGGCGAAGTCGATGTCGATGTGGATCGGGTTGTGGTCACCCGAGGCGCCGGCAAACAGGGCCAGCGTGGTGCGGCTGATCGGTGCCAGTTGCAACACGGGCAGGGCGTCGCCGACCTGGATCTTTTGTGCGTCGAATGTCATGGCATCTCCTTCAGGCGTGGCGCACGACGATGACCGAGTGCAGATCGGCGACATGTTCGCCAAGCTGGTTCGTGACCTTCGTGTCGTTGACGACGAACTCCAGCGCACCGCCCTTCTTGTCGTAGATGTCGCTCACCCTGGACTCAAAGCGCAAGGTGTCGCCCGCACACACCGGCGCGTGATAGTCGAAGCGCTGCTCGCCGTGCAGCACCTTGCCGAGGTCGATCTCGAGCGTCTCGATCAGCTTCATGGTCTCGCCCGAATCGCCCGGCGCGCCGAAGATGAAGGTCGGCGGCGCCACGATGCCGCGGTAGCCGGCGGCCTTGGCGGCCGCCTCGTCGGTGTGGACGGGGTCGGTCAGGCCGATCACCTTGGCGAAGAAGGCGATGCGGCCCTTCTCAACGTTCCACAGCGTGGGCGACGGCGCGTAGCCGATGTGTTTCTTGTCGATCACGTTCACGCGCCCTGGTAGAGCGTGACAACGCAAGCGCCGCCCAGCCCGAGGTTGTGTTGCAGCGCCACGCGCGCGCCCTTGACCTGGCGCTTGTCGGCCGTGCCGCGCAGTTGGTGCGTCAGCTCGTAGCACTGGGCCAGGCCGGTGGCGCCCAGCGGATGGCCCTTGGACAACAGGCCTCCGGAGGGGTTGGTGACGACCTTGCCGCCATAGGTGTTGTCGCCGTCGCGCACGAACTTTTCGGCGCCGCCTTCCGGGCACAGGCCCAGGCCTTCGTAGGTGATCAGTTCGTTCTGCGCAAAGCAGTCGTGCAACTCGACCACGTCGACGTCGCCGGGGCCGATGCCGGCCGCTTCATAGACCTGGCGGCCCGCGTCGCGCGCCATGTCGTAGCCGACGACGCGCATCATGTCCTTCGAGTCGAAGGTGCTGTGGAAATCGGTGGTCATGGCCTGGGCCGTGATGCTGACCTGGGTGTTCAGGCCGTGCTTCTTGGCGAAGGCTTCCGAGCAGACCACGGCGGCCGCAGCGCCACAGGTGGGCGGGCAGGCCATCAAGCGCGTCAACACGCCTTCCCAGAGCATCGGCGAGGCCATCACGTCTTCGGTCGTGACCTCCTTGCGGAACAGTGCCAGCGGGTTGTTGACCGCGTGCCGGCTGGCCTTGGCGCGGATCGCCGCGAAGGTTTCCAGCTGGGTGCCGTACTTGTCCATGTGGGCCTTGCCGGCGCCGCCGAAGTAGCGCAGCGCGAGCGGAATCTCGGCGTGGCCGACCAGTACGTCGGTGATCTGGTCGAATTCCTCGAACGGCGTCGGCCGGTCGGTGAAGGCGGCCTTGATGGCACCTGGCTGCATCTGTTCGAAGCCCAGCGCCAGCACGCAGTCGACCGCGCCCGACTGCACCGCCTGGCGCGCCAGGAACAGCGCCGACGAACCGGTGGAGCAGTTGTTGTTGACGTTGATGATCGGAATGCCGGTCATGCCCACCGGATACAGCGCGCGCTGGCCGCAGGTGGAATCGCCGTAGACGTAGCCGACGTAGGCCTGCTGGATCTTTGAGTAATCGATCCCGGCGTCGGCCAGTGCCAGGCGGGCGGCCTGCGCTCCCATGACGTTGTAGGGCTCGCTCGCACCGGGCTTGGCGAACGGGACCATGCCGACGCCGGCGACGATGACTTTCTGGTTCATGGCAAAAGACTCCTTGGGTTGAGAAATTTCGGACTCGACCGCCCCTTGGCGGCCGATGCCCGTCAGCCTGCCTTGGCGGCTGGTGCGTACTCGGCCTTGAGATCCCGCTTGAGGATCTTGTTGGCCGCACTGATCGGCAGCGAGTTGCGGAAATGGATGCGCTTGGGCGCCTTGAAGCCGGGCAGGCGATCGCGACAGAACTCGATCAACTCGGCCTCGGTCACGGTGGCCCCGGGACGCGCGATCACGGCGGCCGTCACCGCCTCGCCCCAGTGCTCGTCGGGCAGGCCGAACACGGCGCACTGCATCACGGCCGGATGGGTGCCCAGCACGCTTTCCACTTCCTGGCAATAGACGTTTTCGCCGCCGGTCTTGATCATGTCCTTCTTGCGGTCGGCAAAGTAGTAGTTGCCCGCAGCATCACGGAACAGGATGTCGCCAGTGTGGAACCAGCCGTTGCGGAGAGCGCGCCGGTTGGCCTCGTCGTTCTTGTAGTAGCCCTTCATGATGACCGGGCCGCGCACGATCTGCTCGCCCGATTCGCCGTCGGCCACGTCCTTGCCGTCATCGTCGACCAGACGCACGTCGGCGGCCACCGAGGCGACGCGGCCGACCCAGCGGCCGTCCTGGTTGGGCATCTGCTCCCAACCGTCCACCCAGCCACCGGTCAGCAAAGAGGCGGTCGATTCGCTGGAACCTTGCACCGAGAAGAAGCGCGACGACGGCGCCGCCTGCTTCCAGCCATCGATCATTGACTTGGGGATCGTCGAGGCCCAGGTGCCCAGCTTGGTCGCGCAGCGAAGATCCGACGTGCCGAAGTTGGGGCACGACAGCATCGCCACATACAGCGTCGGAGGCAACACCATGACGCTGAGCCGGTGACGCGCGACGAGGTCAATCATCTGCACCGGTTGCGGTACCTGCGTCATCACCATCGTGACCTGGTTGGCCAGGGCGTAGGTGGAGAACAGATAGCCGGCGACGTGAATGAGCGGCAGGCTCATCAGCAGGCGGTCGTCCTGGGCCAAGCCGAAGTTCAGCGCCCAGGCCAGGTGTGAGGCATGAAAGTTGGCGTGCGAGGTCAGAACGCCCTTCGGCGACGACTCGGTGCCACTGGTGAAGAACATCGTGGCGACGTCGTCGCTGTCGATGAGGACCTGGGGTTCGTCGGCGGTCCCCGAGGCCAGTTCGGCAAACGCCATCCAACCGGCAGGCGCCGCCTTGCCAGAAACGCTGAACTGGACAAACTGTTCAACACAAGCCATCTTGCCCAGCACGCTGTCGACGTTGCCCAGCAGGGCATCCTCAACGAAGAACCACCTGGCCTCGGCGAACTCGATCAGTTGCTGCACGTCCGCCGGCTGCAGCATGAAATTCACCGGCACCAACCAGGCGCCGATCTTGTGCAGCGCATAGCCCAGCGCCAGGAAGGGCACGTTGTTGCGTGACAGCGCGGCCACGCGGTCGCCCTTCTTGATGCCCCGCCGGACGAGGTTGTTCGCCACCGCATTGACCAGCGCGTTCAGCTGTGCATAGCTGTGGGTTTCAGTGGCGCCATCGGTGGCGCAGAAGATGACCGCCGGCTTGTCGCCCGCGGCCTGCGCCGCCCGGCGCAGGCTGTCGCCCAGGTTCTGCCGGCGCAGCAGGTTCATCTCGAGTTCGGGGTTCATGTGGGTCTCCTTGGGATGTCGCGGGGATGAGCGTCGCCCGGCGCCAGCCAGAGCCGCTCGATTTCGTGGCGCTGGATCTTGCCGGTGCTGCTGCGTGGGAACGCCGCCAGATTCACAACACGGAATTCCTTGGGAATCTTGTAGCCGGCCAGCTGCTCGCGGCAGCATTCCCGGAGTGCCTCGGTGTCCACGCCGGCGCCGGGCTTGAAGGCCACGAAGGCCACCGGCACTTCGCCCCAGCGCTCGTCGCGCTGGCGTACCACCGCAGCGTCGGCCACGCCGGGCTGTGCCAGCAGCACGCGCTCGATCTCGGCCGGGTAGATGTTCTCGCCGCCCGACTTGATCAGGTACTTGGCGCGGTCGACGAAGTCCAGCGTGCCGTCGGGCCGGCGCACGAACAGGTCGCCCATGTGGAACCAGCCGCCGCGGAAATCGTGCGCGTTGACCTCGGGCGCGTTCCAGTAGCCCGAGAAAAGGGTCGGCCCCCGCAGCGCCGCCTCCCCGGGCGTGCCAAGTGGCACGTCGCGATCATCAGCGTCGACCAGGCGCAGGCGGCAGAAGGCCGACTCACGCTTGGCCAGGCTGGCGGGAACGACGCCGGGCGCCAACAACGCGCCCGAGGCCGGGGCCAGGCCGGTTTCGGTCGCGCCGAAGCTGTTGATGTATGGGGCGCCCAACAAGCCGGTCAAATCGGCGATCTGCTGCAGCGGCACCAGGTCGGCCATCGCACCGACCACGCGCACGCCGCGCGGCTTGGTGCGATTGCGCCGCAGGCCGTCGATGAGCAAGTCAATCATGCCCGGCATCGCCACCAGCCAGCCAATCGATTCGCGCTCGATCGTCGCGCAAAGCCGGTCAACGTCGAGGCCGTCCTGCACCACCACCTTGCCGCCGATCATCAGCGTGGCCAGGCTGAAATCGGTGGCCGCCATGTGAAACAGCGGCGACCAGGCCACGTAGGACTGTTCAGCGCCGATGCCGAATTCGGCCGCGAAACACATCGCCCGCGCCACCATGGCGCGCTGGCTGATCACCGCGCCCTTGGGCAGCCCGGTGGTACCGCTGGTGTAGAGGATGACCAGACCCTGCTCCGGGTCGACATCGATCAGCGGATCGATGTCCGGCACACCGGCCAGCAGCAACTCGAACTGGGTGTCGATCTCGACCACATCGGGCACGCCGTGGTCGATGCGCGCCAGCACCGGCGCATAACGCGCCGACACGAACACCATCCGGGGCGCGACGAGGCGCATGCAATGGCGCATTTCCCCGTCGACCAGGCGCCAGTTCAAGCAGGCCACGACGACGCCGGTCTTGGCCGCCGCCAGTTGCAGCACGATGTACTCGCGACAGTTCTCGGCCAGGACAGCCACCCGGTCGCCGGGCTGCAGACCGCGAACCAGCAGGGCCTGCGCCAATCGGTTGACGAGCTGATCGAGATCACCATAGCTCAGCGTGCCCTCGCTGTCTTCCAGCGCCGGACAATGGGTGCGGGTGACCACCTGCTTGCGCAACAGGTCTGCCACTGTCAGCGTCTGCGCGAAGTTTCCCGTTGCCATGCCAGTCCGTTGTGCTCCAGTTGTGGCGCCACCAAAGGGCCGCCTTCCGTCATAAGTCTATCTAACGCTTGACAGATAAGCAACAACGACCTAACCTGCCTCTGGATTCGACGCCAGCCAGGTCAACGCTTGCGCGCTGCGCTGTTCCACCCCTCGTCCCAACTTCCACCATGGCCCAGACACGCTCCACCCGGTTCGCCCTGAATGCCGACGACGAGGCTGTGCTCGAGGCCGCCGACAAGTTCGCGCGCACGGAACTGGCGCCCTTGTCGCGCCGCATGGACGACGAGGAGTGGTGGCCGCCAGAAGCCTTCGCACGCATCGGCGCCGCCGGCTTCATGGGTGCCACGGTGCCGCCGGACTATGGCGGCGCCGGCATGGATCTGTTCGCTTCGGGGCTGGTCTGCCAGGCCTTCGCTCGCTGGAATCCAGCCATGGCCCTGTCCTGGGCAGCGCACGACAACCTCTGCGTGAACAACATCTACCGCAACGCCAGCGAAGCGCAGCGCCGACGGTACCTGCCGGGCCTGTGTGACGGCTCGAAGATCGGCGCCCTCGGCTTGACCGAACCCGGTGCCGGGTCGGACGCGCTGGGCGGCATGCGCACCACTGCGCGCCGCGACGGCGACCACTACGTGCTCAATGGCAGCAAGCTCTACATCACCAACGGACCCGTGGCCGACGTGCTGCTGGTGTATGCCAAGACCGCGCCAGAGCGGGGCGCCAAGGGCATCTCGGCCTTCATCGTCGAGAAGCACTTCCCGGGCTTCAGCGTGGCGCAGAAGCTCATCAAGATGGGCTTTCGCGGCAGCCCGACCGGCGAACTGGTGTTCGACGACTGCCGCGTGCCCGTGGCCAACCTGGTGGGTGCCGAGAACGAGGGGGTGAAGATCGTGATGAGCGGTCTGGACCTGGAGCGTGCACTGGTGGCCGAGTTGTGCGTGGGCATCGCCGAGCGCGCGCTGGATCTGAGCGTGGCGTACGCCAAGACCCGCTCGCAGTTCGGCCAGCCGATCGGCAACTTCCAGATGGTGCAGGCGCTGCTGGCCGAGATGTACACCGAGACCGAGGCGATGAAGGCGCTGGTCTGGCGTACGCTGGCCAGCGTGAACGATCTCGAGATCGGTGGCGGCGGTCGCGGCGAAGCACACAAGCTCACCGCGGCCTCCATCCTCTTCGCCGGCGAGGCCTGCAACCGCGTGCTCAACAAGGCCGTCCAGGTGCACGGCGGCAGCGGCTACATCTGGGAATCCGAGATCAACCGGCTGTTCCGCTGCATCAAGATCCTCGAGATCGGCGCCGGCACGTCCGAGGTACGCAAGATGATCATCGCGGAAGAACTGCTCAAGGGCTGACGCCCAGTTGGACTGCGGCCCGATGCAGGCCGCGGCCAGGGACCGACAAGAAGGAGACCCGCAATGGAAGTGATGACTGCCATACTGCTCGAGCGGCGGGGCGCCACGGCGTGGATCACGCTCAACCGGCCCGAGGCGATGAATGCCTTGTCCGACACGATGTGCAGCGAGTTGCTCGCCGCCATCGAACAGATTGAGCGGGATCCTCAGATCCGCGTCGTCGTGCTGACCGGCACCGGCCGCGCCTTTTGTGCCGGCGCCGACCTGAAGGGGGTGTTCGAGAGCGCCGGCACCGAACCCGGCGCGGACGACCCGATGACCGCGTTCCTCGATCTCGTGGCCGGCATGATCGACCGCCTGCGCGCCCTCCCCAAGCCGACCATCGCGGCACTGAACGGCCTGACCATGGCCGGCGGGCTTGAACTGGCGATGGCCTGTGACCTGATCATCGCCGCCGAAAGCACCCGCATCGGTGACGCGCACGCCAACTTCGGCGTCTTCCCCGGCGCCGGTGGTGCAGCGGTGCTGCCGCGACGCATCGGCGCCACGGCCGCCAAGTACCTGCTGTTCACCGGCGACACCATGCCCGCACGCGAACTGGTTCCGCTGGGCCTGGTGAATCGCGTGGTGCCCGATGCCGAATTGGTGCCCGCGGTCGAGAAGCTCGCTTCACGCATCGCCAGCAAGAGCCCGCTGGTGCTGCGCCGCATGAAACAAGCCGTGGCCGACGGCCTGGAGCAGCCGCAGGCTTCGGCACTGCGGCTGGAGCGGCTGGTGCTT
>JAURXG010000373.1 GCA_030654555.1 Aquabacterium sp. | reverse complement strand
CTCGCACAGATAGGCGGCGCGCTTGAGCGGGTCTTTCAGGCGCTGGTAGGCCTCGTTGACCCGCACCGCCCACTGCATGGCCAGGCGCTGCGACGCCGCACCCTCGCTGGTGAAGCGGTCGGGATGCACCTGCGACTGCAGCGCGCGCCAGCGCGCGTCGAGCTCGCTGCGGTCCAGCGCATGCCGCTGCGGCAGCCCGAACAGGGTGAAATCGTCGTCGCTGAGTTTCATCGCCAGGGTCATGCCAGGCTCAAGGCTGGGTTGATCGGGTGCACACAAGACGAAGGCGCGGGAGGGACTCGCCGCGCCTTGTCGGGGACCGGGCATGGCGCCCGGCAACGGGCTTCACACGCGGAACGATTCTCCGCAACCACAACGGTCTTTTTCGCGCGGGTTGTGGAACTTGAAACCTTCGTTCAGGCCTTCGCGCACGAAGTCGAGCTCGGTGCCGTCGAGGTAGGGCAGGCTCTTCGGGTCGATCAGCACCTTGATGCCATGGGCCTCGAAGATCACGTCCTCGGGCGCCACGTCGTCGGCGTACTCCAGCTTGTAGGCCAGGCCCGAGCAGCCGGTGGTCTTGACGCCCAGGCGCACGCCCACGCCCTTGCCGCGCTTGCTGATGTAGCGCGACACATGCCGTGCCGCGGCTTCAGACAGGGTGACGGCCATGGTGTCAGGACGCCTGGGCCTGGGCCTGCGTGGCGGCCGTGGCCTCGCCGTGCTTGGCCTTGTAGTCGCTGACGGCGGCCTTGATCGCGTCTTCGGCCAGGATCGAGCAGTGGATCTTCACCGGCGGCAGCGCCAGTTCTTCGGCGATGTTGGTGTTCTTGATCTCCAGCGCCTGGTCCAGCGTCTTGCCCTTGACCCATTCGGTCACCAGGCTGCTGCTGGCGATGGCCGAGCCGCAGCCGTAGGTCTTGAAGCGTGCGTCCTCGATCAGCCCGGTGGCCGGGTTCACCTTGATCTGCAGCTTCATCACGTCGCCGCAGGCCGGGGCGCCGACCATGCCGGTGCCCACGTCCTCGTCGCCCTTGTCGAACGCGCCCACGTTGCGGGGGTTCTCGTAGTGGTCGATGACCTTGTCGCTGTATGCCATTGCTTTACTCCAACGATGTTCGGGTCTCGCTCAATGAGCAGCCCATTGAATGCTGCTGATGTCGATGCCGTCGCGGTACATGTCCCACAGCGGTGAGAGCTCGCGCAGTTTGGCAACGCGGTCCTTCAGGGTGCTGACGGCGTAGTCGATCTCGGCCTCGGTGGTGAAGCGGCCGATCGTCATGCGCAGGCTGCTGTGCGCCAGCTCGTCGCTGCGGCCCAGCGCGCGCAGCACGTAGCTGGGTTCCAGGCTGGCCGAGGTGCAGGCCGAGCCCG
>JAURXG010000369.1 GCA_030654555.1 Aquabacterium sp. | reverse complement strand
CAGGGTGGTGCGGGTGCGCGTGCCAGGGTCGAAGTCCAGGCTGATCTGCAACGCGCGCGGTTGCCGGTCCAGCACCGCGGTGACGCGCCACAGCAATCCGCAGTCGGCGGGCGCGATGGCGGCCGTGGCCGCCGCGGCGGGCCCGCCGCTGCCCAGGGCCATCAGGACCGTCAGCGCCATCAGCGCCATCAGGTCCATCAGCCCCGCGCCACCCGCCCGCCCCCAACGGCCACCCCGGCGGACGCGGCCGGTGGATCGACAGTGGCGGGCAGGGCGCAGGCGGCAGGGCATCAGGGTGAGGGCGCGGGCGGCAGGCCGACCAGGCCCAGCCGCGCGCCGGAGTCAAGACCGGGGCGGCGAGCTTAGCCGATGCGCCGGGCCGGCCGGGTGCGGCGGGCGTCCCGTATGCTCGTGCGGCGGCGGCCCGCCGGGCGATGCCGCCTCACCACCTGCAGAGGGAGGGCCCATGGCCACCGTGACCCTGTTGACCGACGAGCAACTGGCGCCCGAGGCGGCGGCGGTGTTTGCCGACATCCGTGCCACCCGCGGCACCGACTACATCAACAACTTCTGGCGCGCGCTGGCGCACGACCCGGCGCTGCTGGGGCGCACCTGGGCACAGCTGAAGGTGGTGATGGGGCCGGGCCAGTTGTCGCCGCAGGTCAAGGAGATGATCTACCTGGCGGTGTCCATCGCCCACGGCTGCGACTACTGCATCCACTCGCACACCGCGGCGGCGCGCGCCAAGGGCATGGGCGAGGCCGAGCTGATGGAGCTGATGGCCATCGTCGGCATGGCCGCGCAGACCAACCGCATCGTGGCCGGCCTGGGCGTGCCGGTGGACGAGGTCTTCAAGCGCTGACGCGCCGCACCGCGCGCGCGGCGCTCACTGCTGCTGCTGGCCTTGCCGCGCCTTCAGCGCCTCGAGCATCGCGCCCATCTTCTGGTGCAGCAGGTTCACCGCCTTCAGCGGGCGCACCATCACCTTGAAGTCGACGATCTGGCCGGCGTCGTTCCAGCGGATCAGGTCGATGCCGTTGATCTGGATGCCGTCGATCTCGGTGGTGAACTCGAGCAGCGCATCGTGCGCGCCGACGATCTGGCGCTCGTAGCGGAAGCCGGCGTTGTTGAGCACGTGCATCGCGCCCATCAGGTACTGGAAGGTGATCGCCTTGCCGCGCTGCGGCGTGTGCACCACCGGCGAGTGGAATACCACGTCGTCGGCCAGGATCGCGCGCAGTGCGGCGGGGTCGCGCGAGGTCACCACATGGTGCCAGGCGCTCATCACGGATTCGGGGCTCATCGGCATCTCCCAGGGTCAGGTCGGGGGGGCCGGCGGCGGCGCCGGCATGCCCTCATCGTAGCGGCGGCGCAGGCGCTCCAGGCCTTCGCGGTAGGCCTGGGCATCGCCGAACTCGAAGAATCGCGGGTAGCGCTCGTGCGCGGCCACGATGCGACGCGCATGCTTGATCGGGCACCAATACTGCTCGGTGCGCGCCGCCACCTCGCGCATGTAGGCGGCCACACCGTTGCCGTAGGCGCAGTAGAAGCAGTTGAATCGCTCCAGCAGGTTGAGGTAGGGCAGGTCGCCGCGGTCGAAGTCGAAGTAGTCGGCGCGGCGCACCCGGGGGATGCGATAGACCGGAAAGCACAGGCGCTGGTAGACGGTGATGAACAGGTCCATCAGCACAAACGGCAGGAAGCCGGCGTAGATCAGCGGCGCGCTCAGCAGTACCGGCAGGCTGCCTTCGCGCAGGTAGCGCCACAGGCCGACGCGGTGTGGCCGCTGGCATGCCAGCACCTCCTGGGCGAAGCGCACGCGCTGGTGCTCGATCACGAAGGCGATCTCGTCGCGCTTCTTCGCGAGCTCGACCTCCAGTTCCTCTTCGAGCGCGCGCATGCGCGTCAGCAGGTCGTCGATGGGTGTGTTCATGGGGCTTGCCGGCAGGGGAGGGTCGGCCTCCCCGGGCATGGCGGCTGCCGCAGTGTGACAGCAAAGGCGGGGCGTGCCGGTGCCGCCGATGGGTGAATGCACGGGTATCGGCGGCACGGGGCGCTGCCTACCATCGGCCTCCCATCCACCCGTCCCCTGCGGAGCAAGCCCATGCAAGTCACCGACACCTGCTGCACCCTGGTGCCCTACTTCCAGATCAACGAGGGCCAGCTCGACGCCTTCCAGGCGCTGGGCCCGCAATTCGTCGCCAAGACCCGCAGCGAGCCCGGCTGCGTGCACTACTGCTTCTCGTTCAACGGCCTGGTGGCGCACTGCCGCGAAGGCTACGACAACGCCGACGCGGTGCTGGCCCACCTGGGCAACGTGGGCGAACTGCTGGGCGAGGCACTGAAGCTGGCGTCGATCATCAAGCTGGAAGTGCACGGGCCGGCCGCCGAGCTGGACAAGCTGCGCGCGCCTATGGCCGACCTGGCGCCGCAGTTCTTCGCGCTGGAATCGGGCTTCCGCCGGGTCTGAGGTCCAACGAAGAGGGCCGCCGCAGCTGGCGCTGCGGCGGCCCTCTTGCGTTGCATCAGCCCGGCGCGGTGGTGCGTGCGCCGCAGTGGCTCACTCGCCCACGGGCTTGCCCTGCGCCACCCAGCGCTTGCCGTCGAAGCGCATGATCTGGATCTTGCGGAAGAGGTTGTAGTTGTCGGTCGACATCGACATCGTGATGCCCGGCAGCAGCATCGGCGCGGCATAGTCCTTCAGCTGGGTCATCTGCTTGAGGATGTTCTCGCGGCTCAGGTCGTCGCCGGCCGCCTTCAGCACCTGCGCGATGGCCGCACTGGTGGCGTAGACCGAGGCATTGGCCGAGTTGTTGATGTCGCCCTTGGGCTGGTACTTGGTCATCCAGGCCAGCCAGGTCTTGTAGTCGGCGTCGTTGTGCCAGGTGGGGTCGGACGGATCCTTCACCACCGCGGCGGTCATCACGCCCACGGTGTTCTCCAGCCCCACCAGCGCCAGCGTCGGGTGCACCTGGGCGGAGACGTGGCTGATGTAGACCAGCGGCTTCCAGCCCAGCTCGGTCATCTTGCGCAGCGACTGGCTCACCTGCTTGGAGTAGGCCGCCAGCACGATCACGTCGACCCCCGCCGCGCGCAGCGCCAGCACCTGCGAGTCGAGCGTGGGGTCGCTCTGCTCATAGGTGATCTCGGCCGTCAGCGCCTTGCCGAGGCCGGCCTTCAGGCCACGCAGGTAGTCTTTGCCGTAGTCGTCGTTCTGGTAGAGGATGCCCACCTTGGCCGAAGGTTTGTCCTTGGCGATCAGCTGGCCGTAGACCTTGGCTTCGAACTCGTAGCTCATCAGCGCCGAGGTGCTGTAGCGGAAGGCCTTGGGCTGCTGGAAGTTGTTGGAGCCCGACTGCACGAACAACTGCGGCACGCCCTTGGCATTGAGGTACTGCCGCACCGACGAGGCGGTGGCCGTGCCGACCTGGTTGACGATGGCGTCCACCTCGTCCTGCTCGACCAGCTTGCGCACCTGCTCGACCGTCTTGGGCGGGGCCAGCGCGTCGTCCAGGCTGATCACCGTCACCTTGCGGCCGTTGATGCCGCCTTCGTCGTTGACCTTGGCGAAGTAGGCCGCCGTGGCCTGGCCGACCACGCCGTAGAACGAGGCCGGGCCGCTGTAGGGCACCGTGTTGCCGAGCTTGATCTCGGTCTTACTGGCGGCCAGGGCCGAGCCAGTGAAGGCGGTGGCGATGGCCACGGCCGTCACCAGACGGGTGAATGAGCGGTTCTTCATCAGGGCAGGTCTCCTCGAGGGTGGATCCGGTGCAGGGCAAGGGGCTGCGCAGCGCCGGCGGCCGCAGTCTATCGGGCGGTGCGCACCGCGCCGCGTCGCCTGCGCTACAGACCGTGCATCGGGTTCTGGCCCACCGCGTCGACGCGCTCGGCAGCAACAACTGGATACACACCGGTCGGCCGTCGGCCTCAAGTGCGGCGCTGAAGCGGCCGATAGCCTTCCATGCTCCCTCACCACTCCCCGGCCCGTGGTTTCACGCTGATCGAGCTGATGATCGCCGTGGCCATCGCCGCGGTGCTGCTGGGCCTGGCCCTGCCCAGCTTCAACGACACCGTGCGCCGCGGGCGGCGCACGGATGCGGCGGACATGGTGGTGGGCGTGCTGCATGCGCAGGAGCGCTGGCGCGGCTTGAACCCCGTCTACAGCAACAGCCTGACGGCGCTGAACCAGCCCAGCACCTCGGTCGGTGGTTATTACCGCATGGCGCTCTCGGCGGCCACCGGCAACGGCTACACGCTGACGGCCAGCGCCGTCAGCGGCAAGGGCCAGGAGCATGACGGCAGCTGCGCGACGCTGACCGTCATCGTGGCCAACGGCAGCCCGGTCTACAGCCCGGCCGCCTGCTGGAGCCGCTGATGCCGCGCCGCGCAGGATGGGCTGATCACCGATGCGCCGGTCGTGGCCTGACGCTGGTGGAGCTGCTGGTGGCCGTGGTCATCACGGTGATCCTGCTGGGCGTGGCGGCGCCGTCGTTCCTGAGCGCCTTTGCCCGCGTGCGCCTCGAGGGCATGGTCAACGAGCTGAGCGTGGACCTGCAGTACGCGCGCAGCGCCGCCATCCGGCGCCAGGCCGCGGTGTCGCTGGTCACCGCGGCCGAGGGCGGCTTCTACACCATCACCAGCGGCAACCTGGTCCTGAAGATGGTGATCCTGCCGCTGGGCACCTCGCTGACCGGCAACGTGAGCGTCAATTTCGACCCGCTGCGCGGCACCGCCAGCGTGGCCCAGGTGGATGCCACCAGCGCCTTCATGACGCCGCGCCTGCGCGCCACCACCAACGCGCTGGGTCGGGTGCAGCTGTGCGCCCCCAACGCCGACTTCGCGGGGTACTCGGCATGCTGAGGCGCCACGCGCGAGGCCTGGCCACCCGGTTGCGGCGCGGCGTGTCGATCGTCGAGCTGATGGTGGGCATCACCGTCGGCCTGCTGGTGGTGTCGGGTGCGCTGTCGATGTCGGCCAGTAACCTCGACAAATCGCGCCGCCTGCTGTCGGACGTGCGCTTCAACCAGGACCTGCGGGTCGCCGCCGACCTGGTCACCCGCGACCTGCGGCGCGCCGGCTACTGGGGCGAGGCCATCCGCGGCACGCAGGCGATCGGCGCCACCGCCGCCACCGCGCAGAACCCCTATGCCGGTGTCACCGGCTCGGCGGGCGCTGGCTTCACCTACCAGTTCTCGCGCGACGTGGCCGAGAACGGCACGCTCGACGCCAACGAGCAGTTCGGCTTTCGCATCCACGCAGGCGCGTTGCAGATGCGCGGCG
Source organism: Aquabacterium sp. (assembly GCA_030654555.1). GTDB lineage: Bacteria > Pseudomonadota > Gammaproteobacteria > Burkholderiales > Burkholderiaceae_C > Pseudaquabacterium. The sequence continues at coordinate 4,312 of JAURXG010000369.1, read as the reverse complement.
ATGCCGACGGCTGGCGCGACGTGACCGACACCAAGGTGATGCGGATGGCCGACGACGGGCTGGTGATCACGCCCAGCGTCACCGTGCTGCCGCTGGGCCACATGTGCCCGCGCGCCTGCAACGCGGGCACGCCCAATTGCCCCACCAGCACGGTGCGCAGCTACGCCGTGCGGCTGACCGCCTCCGCCGCCGCCGATCCCACCGTGGTGCGCGAGCTGCGCACCACGGTGCGGCTGCGCAACGATCAACTGGCCGGCCGCTGCCCGGCCTGAGCGCCCGACATGCCGACCCGTCCTCCCCCACGGCCGCCGCAAGGCAGCGCGGCACTGGCCATCACGGTGATGCTGCTGCTGCTGTCGACCATCGCCGTGCTGTACCTCAACCGCAGCGTGCTGTTCGAGCAGCGCACGGTGGCCAACCAGATGCAGGCCACGCAGGCCCACGAGGTGGCCGAGGCCGGCATCGAGTGGGCCACCGGCATGCTGAACGCGCCCTTCGACATCGGTGCCAACTGCAACCTGCTGACCACCACCAACCAATCCTTCCGCAAGCGCTACGTGCTGACGCGCTACAACGCCGCCACCAACCCCAGCAGCGACGTGGCGCCGGCCACCAACACCTTTCCCGGCTGCAAGTTCACGCCCGGCGGCCTGGCCTGCAACTGCCCGGCGGTGCCCGCCGGCGGCACCGCCGTGGCGGCCCTGGGCAATGCGCTGCAGCCCAGCTTCACCGTGGCCTTCGAGGCGGTGCCGGGCGACGCCGAGGCGGTCAAGCTCACCGTCTACGCCTGCAACGCGCAGGCGGTGGCCTGCGACTCGACCAACTTCACCGCCGGCGACGGCAACGCCCGCCTGTCGGTGACGCTGAAGATGCGCGCGGTGCTGCGGGCCATGCCCTCGGCGCCACTGACCTGCGGCACCACCTGCGACCTGGGTGGCTCCTACAACATCATCAACCGCGATGTCACCACCAACGGCATCCTGGTCAACGCCGGCGCGGGCATCGCGGCCGGCAGCGGGGTGAACTCGACCACGCTGCAGGGCCAGCCGGTCAACAACGCGATGGTGGGCAACGACAGCTCGCTGGCGGCGCTGGCCAGCGCCGACACCAGCACCTGCAGCAACTCCAGCATGTTCAGCGCGTACTTCGGCTCGACCATCGAGCAGTACCGCGACCTGCCGTCGACCAAGACCTTGTCCTGCACCAGCGCGTCGTCGTGCCGCGAGGCGCTGACCGGCGCCTACAACGACGGCTGGCGCTCGTTCTACATGGCCACCGACCTGCACCTCAGCGGCAACGACACCTACGGCAGCCGCAACGATCCGATCACGCTGGTGACGCCGAACGCGGTCGACCTGAACGGCGGCAACGTGTTCTACGGGTTGATCTTCTCCAACGACGCGCAGACCGACGACCTGGGCACCGGCAGCGCCATGATCTACGGGGCGCAGGTGTCGTGCCGCGGTTACCGCAACAACGGCAACGGCACGCTCACCTACGACGCCGAAGCCCTGCTCAACGCCCGCCGGCTGACCGCGCTGATGGTGCGCGTGCCAGGCAGCTGGCGCGACTTCCGCGCGGGCGCGGACACCCTGCCATGATGCGCCGACACCCCAACCGCTCGCCCCGTCCCGCCGCCCGCGGCTTCGCGCTGGTCGAGGCGGTGATCACCATGCTGGTGCTGGCGGTGGGCCTGCTGGCGATGGCGGCCACCTTCCTCAAGTTGTCGCGGTCGGAGGACGTGGCGCGCCAGCGCAGCGAGGCCACCCGCCTGGCGGTCGACCAGGTCGAGGCGATGCGCGCCTACACCCAGATCGCCGCCGGCGCCGGCGCGGTGTCGTGGAACGGCCTGGCCAGCGGCGAGGACAGGATCGCCACGAACGGCGAGTTCACGCGCCGCTGGACCTTCAGCGGCACCAGCGCCGACACCATGCGCACGCTGCAGGTCGACGTCAGCTGGACGGACCGCAGCAACGAGGTGCAGACCGTCAGCATGGCCACGGTGATCTCGCGCACCGATCCGGTCGACTCCGGCGTGCTGGGCTTTCCGCTGCCGGCCAACACCACGCTCAAGCGGCCGAAGAACCGCAACCTCAACATCCCCGTGCCGGCATCCGACCTGGGCAATGGCGAAAGCGCCTTCCGCCTGCCCAACACCAGCTTCGCCGTGGTGTTCTCCAACGAGTCGGGCTACGTGGTCAAGTCCTGCAATCTTTCGTCGGGCGTGACCACCATCACCCTGGCCGACCTGCGCGACTGCTCGGACGCCACGGCCTACATCCTGGCGGGCTACATCTCGCTGCACAGCATGAGCAGCTTCCCGACGGGGCTGGCGATCCACACCGGCGGCATCAACGGCGAATCGGGCATGACCTGCTCGGTGTCGAATGCGGTGGACCAGACCACCGGCGCGGCCATCAGCGGCTACAAGTACTACCTGTGCGTGGTCAGCATGCCGTCCAGCGGTGCGGCATGGTCGGGCAGCATCAAGCTGGCCGGCAGCGGGCTGCATGCCGGCAGCGACCTGCTGGTGTGCCGCTTCCAGTACCCGGCGGCCAACGGCATCGGCGCCAACCAGCGCAACGTGCAACCCTACAGCCAGGTGGCCGAGTCGCTGGACAGCCAGAACTACGTGATCACCGACAACGCCAGCTGCCCCACGGTGAACAGCCTGGCCACCACGCCGCACCAGGCCTGCAACGGCAGCAACACCAACCGCTCGGACGATTGCCCGTCCAGCTGAGCGTGCGGGGGCGGCGCGCGCCGTGCACCCGCCGCCGCTGCGCGCTTACATGCTGCGCCGGTACTGGCCGCCCACCTCGAACAGCGCGTTGGTGATCTGGCCCAGGCTGCAGCAGCGCACCGCGTCCATCAGCACGTTGAAGACGTTGTCGTTGGCGATCACCGCCTGCTGAAGGCGTTTGAGCATCGCCGGTGACTCGGCGGCGTGGCGGGCGTGGAAATCAGCCAGCCGGGCCAGCTGCGATTCCTTCTCTTCCGTCGTCGACCGGGCCAGCTCGATCTGCTTGGGGTTCGGGTCTTCGTGCGGGTTGCGGAAGGTGTTGACGCCGATGATCGGGTACTCGCCGGTGTGCTTCTGCATCTCGTAGTGCATCGACTCTTCCTGGATCTTGCTGCGCTGGTAGCCGGTCTCCATCGCGCCGAGCACACCGCCGCGCTCGGCGATCTTCTCGAACTCGCTCAGCACGGCCTCCTCGACCAGCTCGGTCAGCTCTTCGATGATGAAGGCGCCCTGGTTCGGGTTCTCGTTCTTCGCCAGGCCCCATTCGCGGTTGATGATGAGCTGGATCGCCATCGCCCGGCGCACCGACTCTTCGGTCGGCGTGGTGATGGCTTCGTCGAAGGCGTTGGTGTGCAGCGAGTTGCAGTTGTCGTAGATCGCGATCAGCGCCTGCAGCGTGGTGCGGATGTCGTTGAACTGGATTTCCTGCGCGTGCAGGCTGCGCCCGCTGGTCTGCACGTGGTACTTCAGTTTCTGTCTGCGCTCGTTGGCGCCGTAGCGCTCCTTCATCGCCACCGCCCAGATGCGGCGCGCCACACGGCCGAGCACGGTGTACTCCGGGTCCATGCCGTTGCTGAAGAAGAAGCTCAGGTTGGGCGCGAAGTCGTCGATGTGCATGCCGCGCGCCAGGTAGGCTTCGACGAAGGTGAAGCCGTTGGAGAGCGTGAACGCGAGCTGGCTGAGCGGGTTGGCGCCGGCCTCGGCGATGTGATACCCGCTGATCGACACCGAGTAGAAGTTGCGCACGTCGTGGTGCACGAAATACTCGGCGATGTCGCCCATCACCTTCAGGCTGAACTCGGTGCTGAAGATGCAGGTGTTCTGGCCCTGGTCTTCCTTCAGGATGTCGGCCTGCACCGTGCCGCGCACGTTGGCCAGCGTCCAGGCGCGGATCTTCTGGGTCTCGTCGTCGGTGGGATCGCGGCCGTTGTCGGTGCGGAACTTGTGCAGGTTCTGGTCGATGGCGGTGTTCATGAACATCGCCAGGATGCTGGGCGCCGGGCCGTTGATGGTCATGGACACGGACGTGGCTGGGTGGCAGAGGTCGAAGCCGCCGTAGAGCACCTTCATGTCGTCCAGCGTGGCGATGCTCACGCCCGAGTTGCCGACCTTGCCGTAGATGTCGGGCCGCGGATCGGGGTCGTTGCCGTACAGCGTGACCGAGTCGAAGGCGGTGGACAGGCGCTTGGCGGGCAGGCCTTCGGACAGCAGCTTGAAGCGGCGGTTGGTGCGGAAGGCATCGCCCTCGCCCGCGAACATGCGGGTCGGGTCTTCGCCTTCGCGCTTGAA